>CALYZR010000115.1 GCA_945610215.1 uncultured Clostridium sp.
TAAAAAAACTTTATATAATAATGAACAGACATATAATAGGGGGAAATTAGATGAAAACAATAGATTTAAAAGAGGCATATTTAAAATTTTTTGAAAGTAAAGGACATAAAATTATTCCAAGTGCACCAGTAATACCAGAAAATGATCCTACATGTTTATTTAACACAGCAGGAATGCAACCATTAGTGCCATATTTAAAAGGAGAGCCACATCCAGAAGGAAAAAGACTTACAGATGTTCAAAAATGCTTTAGAACGAATGACTTAGACGCAATAGGAGATACTACACATCATACATTTTTTGAAATGCTTGGTAACTGGTCTTTAGGAGATTACTTTAAAAAAGAATCAATTACATGGAGTTTTGAATTTTTAACAGAGAAATTAGAAATCCCAGTAGAAAAATTGGCAGTAACAGTTTTCAAAGGAAATGATATTGTTCCAGCAGATACAGAATCAGCAGAAATTTGGGAAAGTTTAGGAATAAAAAAAGATAAAATAGCATTTTTATCAGAAGAACATAACTGGTGGCCAAACATGGAAATGCTAGGACCATGTGGACCGGATACAGAAATATTTTATTGGAGAAGTGAAAAACCAGTTCCAGAAAAATTTGATGAAGAAGATGAAAATTGGGTAGAAATTTGGAATAATGTTTTTATGCAATATAATCATGAACAAGATGGAAAATTTACTCCATTAAAAAATAAAAATGTCGACACAGGTTTAGGAGTAGAAAGAGTAACAGCAATTTTAGAGGGGTATACAGATAACTATAAATCATCTGTATGGAAAGACGTTATAAAAAAGATAGAAGAAATTTCTGGTTTATCATACGAAAACGAAGAATATACTAGAAGCATGAGAATTATTGCAGACCATATAAGAGCAATTGTAATAATTGCAGGTGATGATGCAGGAATAAAACCTTCAAACACAGACCAAGGATACATTTTAAGAAGATTAATTAGAAGAACAATTAGATATGCAAAAAAATTGAATATTGATATTAATAGTGATTGGGAACAGCAATTAGCAGAATTAATAATTAATAAATATTCAAAATACTATGGAGAATTAGAAAGAAATAGAGAAGATATTTTAGAAACTTTAAAAAATGAAAAAATTAAATTTAATAGAACACTAGAACATGGATTAAAAGAATTCGAGAAGGTTGTAAAAAACATAGATGGAGATACAATAAATAAAGACATAGCGTTTAGACTATATGATACATTTGGATTTCCGATTGAGCTTACAGAGGAATTAGCAGGCGAATTAGGATTAAAGGTTGACACAGAAGGATTTAAACAAAAATTTGCAGAACACCAAGAAAAATCAAGACAAGGTTCAACAGGTAAGTTTAAAGGAGGACTTGCTTCAACAGGAGAAATGGAAACAAAATATCATACAGCTACACATCTGTTAAATGCAGCATTAAAAAAAGTTTTAGGACCTCATGTCCACCAAAAAGGAAGCAACATTACTGCAGAGAGGATGAGATTTGACTTTTCACATCCTACAAAAATGACAGATGAAGAAAAGAAACAAGCAGAAGATTTAGTAAATGAATATATAAAAATGGCAATACCTGTAGAAAAATTAGAAATGAAAAAAGATGATGCATTAAAAATGGGAGCAGAAGCAATGTTTATAGATAAATATGGAGATATAGTTTCTGTATATAAAATTGGAGATGTTTCATTAGAATTATGTGGAGGACCTCATGTAAAAAACACAAGTGAATTAGGACATTTTAAAATAAAAAAAGAAGAAGCATCATCAGCAGGAGTAAGACGTATAAAGGCTATACTTCAATAAAGCGAAAAGCAAGAAAACTGACATTAGTAATTCACAGTAGGGACATAGCTCTTCAAAGAGAGAAGAGCTTCGTAAGTTAAGTTTTGTCCCTATACCCTATAAAAAGGAGATAGATAAAAATGGAAGAGTGTATTTTTTGTAAAATAATAAAAGGAGAAATTCCTTCAAACAAAGTATATGAAGATGAAGAAATATTAGCATTTAGGGATATAAATCCAGTAGCACCCGTTCATGTGTTGGTGATTCCTAAAAAGCATATTAGCAATATAACAGAAATAAAAAAAGAAGATGAAGCATTAATAGGAAAAATATATTCAGTAATAAACAAAATAGCTAAAGAAGAAGGCGTTGATGAAAAAGGATTTAGAATAGTTGTAAACTGCAAAGAAGATGGAGGACAAGAAGTACCACATTTACATTTTCACATAATTGGTGGAAAAAAACTAGGAACAAAAATTTGCTAAGTAATAGTGCCATTTTATAGAAAAATGTGTTATAATATAAATATAAGGCATATTTAGGAGGTGTAACTATGTCAGCAAATAAATATGGAAATACATTAACAGTAATTTTAATAATAATAATAGTAGCGGTAATTGTAGGGGGAGGAATACTACTTTATAATTATGTTATAAAACCACATAACAAAGAAAAAGAAGCTGCGCAAGCAATTGCAGAATTTGATAAACTTATGGGAGAAGACAATAATCAAGGACAAAATAATCAAGAAGTAGATATAGATGAAATTGATAGAGAGCTACAAAGAATAGCAGAAGAAGGAAAATCTGGAACGGGAACAAAAAAGAAAACATATTATGGAGATTTTGTAATGATAGGTTATATAACTATACCAAAAACAAACATCAAGTTACCAATACTGGAAGATACATCTCCAAAAGCACTAGAAACATCGGTTGCGGTATTATATCCAAGTAACCCACAGTTAAATGAGCCAGGAAACACAGTAATAATAGGACATAATTATAGAAATGGAAAACTTTTTTCAAACAATAAAAAATTATCTGTTGGTGATAAAGTTTTAATAAAGGACACAACAGGAAGAGAATTAACATATACGATATATCAAAAATTTGAAACAGAAGCAAATGATGCAAGCTTTTATAATAGAGATACAAATGGTATCCCAGAAATAACATTATCTACTTGTACAGATGATAGTAAAAAGAGAACAATTATCTTTGCTAAAGCTGAATAAAAACAATAAAAATAAAAGAACTGATACATTTTGTATCAGTTCTTTTTGGCTGGGGTGGGAGGATTCGAACCGCCGCATGCCAGAGTCAAAGTCTGGTGCCTTACCGCTTGGCTACACCCCAATGTAAATTTATGTGATGGGGTGGAAGATGGGACTCGAACCCACGGCCTCTGGTGCCACAAACCAGCGCTCTAACCAACTGAGCTACATCCACCGTTTTTAGTCACGAATAATATTGTAAATAATTTTTGGAGTTTTGTCAATGGTTTATTAAGAATTTATTAAAATTTATATACAAATTTATATACAAACTAGACTTTT
>CALYZR010000116.1 GCA_945610215.1 uncultured Clostridium sp.
CTTGCTGCATCTGCTGAAGCATTTCCTTGTGTTACATGTGACCAGTCAATAACATAAGCTTCTCCATTATCTTTTATGATTACATTACTTGGATTAAAATCCCCATGACATAATTTTGTATGATTTTTCATTCCTTCTAATCTTTGTAACAACTCATATCTTATATTTTCATCTATATTTGTAGCATTACTTAATTTTCTTTTAAACTTGTCCTTTATTCTATTTAGTAAAGGTACTGAATTTGATAATATTTTCATTTGAATATCAACAAAAAGATTTAAATATTCTTCTATTTTTTCTGGATGTTCTTTCATTAATATATCAAGTGGAGTTCCTTCTATATACTCTAATACTAAAGCCCATCTATTGTCTATTTTTGTTACTTCCAATAATTTAGGAACATTTAAAGAAGTTCCCTCCTCTACTCTAGCTTGGTTCAAAGCTTCGTTAAGTATGTCTGCTTTTGAATAGTTCTCTTTAAATAACTTTATAGTTTTATTATTATCTTTATAAACTGTTTTAGTTTTTCTTTCAGCAATTGGATTATCTAAATTATAATACATATTTTTTATCCTTTCTATAATTTTAATCTTCTCCATAGTAAGCTTTTAAATACATTTCTTTTATTTCACTTATCAATGGATATCTTGGATTTGCGCCTGTACATTGATCGTCAAATGCTTGCTCTGACATTTCGTCTAATCTTTCTAAGAAATATTTTTCATCAACTCCGTACTCTTTAATTGTTTTTTTAATGCCAATTTTTTCTTTTAGTTCGTCAATTGCTTTTATCAAATTGTTTAAGCTTTCCTGATCATTTGCTCCATCAAATCCTAAACTTTCTGCAATTTCTGCATATCTTCTTAATGTATGTGGATGATCGTATTGTGGAAATGTCCCCATTTTTACTGGTACTTCTGAACTATTATATCTTAAAACATAATCAATCATTAATGCATTTGCTATCCCATGAGGTATATGATGGAAAGCCCCTAATTTATGTGCCATAGAATGGCATACACCTAAGAAAGCATTTGCAAAAGCCATACCAGCCATTGTAGCCGCATTAGCCATTTTTTCTCTTGCTTCTGGATCATTTGCTCCATTTTCATAAGCTCTTGGTAAGTATTTAAATATATTCTTTAAAGCTTCAATAGCTAATCCGTCTGTATATTCAGTAGCCATCATTGAAGCATATGCTTCTAAACAATGAGTAACAGCATCTATACCAGAAGCAGCTGTTAATCCTTTTGGAGCATTCATCATCATATTGCAATCTACTATTGCCATTTTAGGTAATAGCTCATAATCAGCTAAAGGATATTTAGTTCCTGTTTTTTCATCTGTTATAACTGCAAATGGTGTAACCTCTGAGCCTGTACCTGCTGATGTTGGAACTGCTATGAAGTAAGCTTTTTCTCCCATTTTAGGAAATGTATAAATTCTTTTTCTTATATCCATAAATCTCATTGCCATGTCTAAGAAATCAACTTCTGGATGCTCATACATTACCCACATAATCTTGCCAGCATCCATTGCGCTACCACCACCAACAGCAATTATTGCATCAGGCTTAAATTCGTTCATTGCTTTTGTTCCTTCTATTGCACAAGCAAGTGTTGGATCTGGTGCAACATTTGAAAATGTTGTATGTGCAATTCCTAATTCATCTAATTTATCTGTTATTGGTTTTGTATATCCATTTTCAAATAAGAATGTATCTGTTACTATAAATACCTTCTTCTTATCCATTACATTTTTTAATTCTTCTAAGGCTACAGGTAAGCAACCTCTTTTTATATATACCTTTTCAGGTGCTCTAAACCAAAGCATATTTTCTCTCCTTTCAGCAACTGTTTTTATATTTAACAAATGTTTTATACCAACATTTTCTGATACTGAATTTCCACCACATGAGCCACAACCAAGTGTTAAAGATGGAGTTAATTTAAAGTTGTATAAATCTCCTATTCCACCTTGTGATGATGGTGTATTTATAAGTACTCTGCATGTTTTCATGCTATTATAGAATTTTTCTATTTTTTCTTTTTCAAAAACTGTATTTATATATAGTGATGATGTATGTCCTAATCCGCCATCTGATATTAGTTGTTTTGCTTTAGCAATTGCATCATCAAAATCTTTTGCTTTATACATTGCCAAAACTGGCGATAGTTTTTCGTGTGCAAATTCTTCTGATAAATCTACACTTTCTACTTCGCCTATCAATATTTTAGTTTTTTCTGGTACTTCTACTCCTGCAAGCTTAGCAATGGTATAAGCAGATTGTCCTACTATTTTAGCATTTAAAGCACCATTTATTATTATTGTCTTTCTAACTTTTTCTATTTCTTCGTCATTTAATATATAGCAACCTCTTTTTGTAAATTCTGCTTTTACTGCATCATATACTTTATTTAGTACAATTACAGATTGTTCAGAAGCACATATCATGCCATTATCAAATGTTTTTGAATGTATAATTGAATTTACTGCTAATAAAATATCAGCACTTTCATCTATAATTGCTGGCGTATTTCCTGCGCCAACTCCAAGTGCTGGTTTTCCACTTGAATAGGCAGATTTAACCATACCTGGACCACCTGTTGCAAGTATTGTATCTACTGATTGCATTAATGTATTTGTAAGTTCTAGTGATGGAACATCTATCCATGAAATTATTCCTTCTGGAGCTCCTGCTTTTACTGCTGCTTCTAAAACTATTTTTGCAGCTGCTATTGTAGAAGCTTTTGCCCTAGGATGAGGGCTTATTATAATTCCATTTCTTGTTTTTAAACAAATTAATGTTTTAAATATTGCTGTTGATGTTGGATTTGTTGTTGGTATAACAGCTCCAATTACTCCTATTGGTTCTAATACTTTTTTAATGCCATAATAGTTATCTTCTTCTACCACACCACACGTTTTTTCATTTTTATATTTGTTATAAATGTATTCGGACGCATAATGATTTTTTATTATTTTATCTTCCACTACTCCCATTCCAGTTTCTTTTACTGCCATTTTTGCTAGAGGTATTCTTGCTTGATTTGCTGCAATTGCAGCAGCTTTAAAAATCTCGTCAACTTTTTCTTGAGAAAATTTTGAGAATACTTCTTGTGCTTTTCTAACTTTTGCAATAGTATTTTGTAAGCTATCTATACTATCAACAATTTCATATTCTTTTTCCATTTTTGCCTCCTTAATGTTATTCTCAAATCGTTTTCATATTAACATATACGCATTATTTTTTCAACATTTTTAACAGATTTAATCTAAAAAATAGATCAATATATATTGACCTATTTTAATTTATTTTTTATTTAAATTCGAATAAAATGTTAGCT
>CALYZR010000117.1 GCA_945610215.1 uncultured Clostridium sp.
ATATTACAGGAATTCCAAATAATAAATTCCCTATAATGACAGATTTATATAATTTACTTGGAGAAAAAGCAGAAACAGAGAAAGATAAAGATAAACAAAAAGTATTTTCTACATTAAAGAGTTTACTCAGAGGAATAAGTATAGGAGCAGAAAAAGGCTTATTTAATGGATATACTTCAGTTAATGATATTGCAAAAGTTGTATGTTTTGATACATTTAATTTGCAAAATGCTTCAGATAGAATAAAAAAGGCACAATACTTTAATATTCTAACTTATTGTTGGGAGATTATGAGCAAAGATAAAGAAGAAAAAACAATGCTTGTATGTGATGAGGCATATTTACTTATTGATCCTGAAGTTCCACAAACATTGATATTTTTAAGAAATGTTGCTAAGAGATGTAGAAAATATGAGGGAAGTCTAATTATTATTTCTCACTCTATTGTTGATTTCTTAGATGGCTCTGTTAAAATGTATGGACAAGCAATACTTGATATGGCAACATATAAAATTTTAATGGGTACTGATGGGCAAAACTTAGAAGAATCTACAGAACTATTTAAACTAAGTGAAGCACAAGCAGAATTTTTATATAAAAAGAAAAGAGGGTTAGCATTATTTATCATTGGCTCAAACAGAATATTTGTAAGGTTTGATATCTTCCCTATAGAGTTTGAGTATTTTGGTAAAGGTGGTGGTCGCTAATGGCAGTAGATCCACACACAGCAAAGATTATAGCTCAGGCAGTAATAAGTCAAATTACAGATGAAGAAAAAAGGCAAAGATTAGTTATAGGAATTATTATTTTAATTGTTAATGTAACACTTATTATTTTAATTCCTCTCTTTGCAATTACTTCTACAGTTGATAAAATAAAGAGCTTTTTTGGATTTGGAGATGACGGAAAAGCAACAGATAGTTCTTATTATTCATTAGTTGAAATGCACGATACTTATGCACCTACAGTTACAGTAGGAGAATTAGAATATAATGGTACTTTTCCAATGCCTGTTCAAAATGCAACTGTTACAAGTGAATTTGGAGCAAGAGTTCATCCTGTAACTGGAAAGCAAAGTTTTCATACTGGAATTGATTTAGCAGGAACTTGGCACTCAAACATAACAGCAGTAGAAAAAGGTACTGTGGTTTGGGCAGGAGTACAAAGAGGATATGGAAATTGTGTAGAAGTACAACATAGTACGGTAAATGGTACCATTTACTTTACCTTCTATGCACATTTAGCTAGGATTGATGTTATGGAAGGTCAAGAAATACAGCAAGGTACTGTAGTGGGAATTCAAGGAGGAGATCCTAATCGTGATCCTAATCCACGGATATAGTACAGGTTCACATCTTCATTTTGAAATTAGAATGTCTAAGAGTGGAGATTTTATAAATCCTAGAGAATATTTATTTGGAAACAAGGAGGTTTAGATGGAAAAGTTAGTTGAGGAATATTTTAAAGAAAAACAGATTGAAAACTTTATGGATTATGGCTCTGATAGAGATTCATATAGTATGCCTTCATTATCTAATGTATATAAGGATTTATTAGATAAATTAAATATCAAATATACCAACATATTTACAGAAGATATAAGTGATGGTAAATATCAAACGACAATAGAATTTGATGATAATAAAATTATTGTTGATACTTCAGCTTGGAATGGAAAAGAAGTATTAAAAGATAATATTGAATCTATTAAAGAAAAATATGAAGAATTACAAGCTGAAAGTGAAGATGATATGGAAATGTAAATTTACATAATATAAAAAATGTGATATAATTATATTATCAGGATACCACCGGAAAGGTGTGAATATGAAAATTGAAATAGGAAAATTTAATCTTACTATCGACTGGAAAGTCATAGCAGTTGTAACAACTGGTATAGTTGTTGATGTTTTGAGCAAAAGAGGACAACTTAATACTTTAAACATTGATGTAGGAAACCGAAGACTAAGTTTAAATCAGTAGTTTTTCATATGAATCACCTCCTTTCTGCTGATGACTAATCATCAATAATGTCTCAGGAAGCCTCAGCCGTTAAGAGGGCAAATATAATTAGGTGGTATCCAAAATCTTTATAGAGAGCTTATTATAGCTCTTTTTTTGTTGGGAGGAGTTGATAAAATTGATTTTAGCAATTACTAGGGATAATGAAAAACTAATTTATGAAGTATGTAAAGAAAATGGCTTTGAAAGTCCACAAGTATTAACAGGAGTTGAGAGCTTAAAAAGATTTGCAGTACAAGAACTTAGAAACTTAAATAATTATAATCAAATAATAATTGATATTGCTTCCACTAAGGAAACAGAAGACGAAATAGTACAATCTGTTGTAGCAATTAAATCTATGTATAATATCAAAATTATAGTAGTTGCTTTAGGCTTTAAAGAAGGGAACAATTTACTTGCAAAATTATTTAATGAGGGAATTTATAACTTTGTAAATGCAGATAATTATTATGAGCAAAAAGAACAATTTAAAAATTGTTTAAGTAATGAAGGTTGTCAATATAAGGATGCAGTTAGGTTTAGACAAAAAATAGAAGATGGCAAGAAAAATAAAGTAATTATAAAAAAAGAATATAAAAAATTAAAACAATTTGTGAATATTGCAGTTGCAGGAACAGAAAAACATATTGGAGTTACAACACAGGCAATACTAATTACAATGTTTCTAAAAAGTCTTAATATGAATGCTTGTTATATATGCAGTAATGATAAAAACGAGGTTAAGAATTTAGAAAAATTAGATGGAGTTGTTAAGAAAAATGGATTTTTCTCATATAACGGAATCGACTTATATAGTAATGATAGCAAGATTGATGCTATGCAATATGGTTATGATTTTTATATTTATGATTACGGAGTTTTAGATGAATCTACTTTAGACAATTTTATGTCGAAAGAAGTAAAGGTAATTGTAGGTGGTACTAAACCTTGGGAATATGATGATACTTTTAGAGCTATATTTTTATTAAAAGAAATGCAAGATATAAATTATATTTTTAATTTCGCTAGTAATCAAGAAAAAGCAAAAATTAGAAAGCTATTATCAAAAGTTATTAAGCATATTTATTTTTCAGACTATACAACAGATACCTTTAACAACAATATAAATGCAGAAACTTATCACGAAATATTTAAAGATTATATTGCTGAAAAATCTAATAAACTTGAAGTGATTGAGAAAAAGGGTTTATTTAGTTTTTGGAAAAAGAGGTAAAAGATGGGTAAAAACTTATATAAAGAATATTTAAAAAATCAAAGATTAAAAGAAAAATACAAAGAAGAAGTAGTTGTTAATGAACAGAGTCC
>CALYZR010000118.1 GCA_945610215.1 uncultured Clostridium sp.
AAAACCAATAACCTAAATAAATAATTATTAATACTATAAATCCATAAATAAAAAATTGTAAAAATGTACTTATAGTAAATAATTGTTGATTAATACTATTTAAAATATTAATTATTTCCGTTGTTGTTTCCAATACCTATCAACTCACAATTCCAATAAGAATAACGATTTTGATTAATTAATCTTTTAAATTCGACAATTAAAACAACATCTTGAAAATCAATAAATTTAATTTGAGATAATTTATTAATTAATTCTTCATCTTTTGTTATAAATGATAATTTTTGCTTATGATTACCTTTTGTCATAACATTAATTGCAAAATATTTTTCTCCATCTTGTGTAACTCCTGTTTTGCTATCTACATAAGTAAATACTTGTTTACCTTGTATCATAATAAACACTCCTTTATAAAAAAATAGACTTTACAAATTTAATTTTAAAAATTAAATTTATAAAATCTATTTAAATTTTGTGCAAAGTTTTTTAAAAAAATAATAAAATAAACTTTGATTTTGTGCAATGTTGTATATTCCTTTTTTTAGACTTTATCAAGTCTATCTGTCCCTCTCTTCTGAATTGATTTTTATACATTATATGATAAATTTAAACTCACAACAACGAAAAATAGCCACTATTTCTAGTAGCTATTTCATAAATATATTTCACACTATATTCTAATTTGTTTTAGCTTTTCTTTTTCTTACAACTGCTGTTGTTCCTAATCCTGTAACTGACATAATTGCTATTGCTATATAAATTGTAATATTATCAAATGTTTTTGGATTTGAAGTTATTTCTGTATTTGTTTCTACTACTGGTGCTTTTGCTACCTCAAATTTTGTTTCAACTTCTGCTCCATCTTTGAATGCAACTTTTAATTTATGTTCTCCGACATTTAATGTTTCTAAATAGCTTCGCTTTAATGTTATTATTGTACTTCCACTTTCTGATGTATAATTGTCTTTATCAACTAATTTTCCATCTATATATAATTTATTATCAAATAAAGTATAATCTGCGTTTATTCTTATTCTTAATTCTTTGTCTTTTGATAGTGTGTATGTTTGGTTTGCGCCCTCTATTACATTATATACTATCTTTTTATATGTTACTTCTACTGTTGTATTTTTATTTATTGATAGTTCTAATTCATTGTTTGTAACTGGTGTTTCTACTCCATTTACTAATACTTCGTCTATCATATAACCTATGTCTGATGTAAATGTAAATTTCACTTTCTCATTACTATCTTCTAAAACACTTGATTTAGATGATTTAATTTTACCACCATTTCCATTCACTTTTGTTATAATATTAAATATATCTTTTGTATCTACTTCTATATCAATACCAGTTACCGTTTCATAATTTGTTGTATCTAATGGTGTATAGGTTGCTTTATATGTATGTTTTCCAACTTTAAGTTCTGTATTTTCATTTTCCCAAGTAAAGCCATCTGGTAATGTTATATCACTTAACTTTTGACCTTTAATACCAGTTAAGTTTGTTGGTACTACATATGATGGTATTGCTTGTAATATATCAAAATTATATGTAACTTCTCCTTCATAGCCAGTTTCTTCTTCCACAAAATATTTAACTGCATATTTTCCTACTCCAGTAGGAGCATTTTTACTATCATAAACTGTAGTACCTATTCCAGTATATTTAACAAGCAAATTATTTACATCATATAAATCATCTTCAACCTTTAATATGCCAGTTGGTGTTTTTGAAGTTCCATCGTAAATAAATTTTTCATTATTATTTAATCCATATATGTTAATGTTTCTTATTCTTCTAACCAAATGCAATGTAGATTCCTTTTGTATGTTGTAATCAGCCAAAGTTCTTCCATCTTCTAACTGTTTTCCTGCAAAAATAAGTCTTTGTTGATCAGGAGGTATTCCCTCCTGATCTTGGATTTTTTGTTTTACATTATCAATTGAATCTCCTGATTCTACTTCTAATGTTATAGTTTTTCCTGTTAAAGTTTTTACAAATATTTGCATAGCATATACTTTTGTATTTCCTAATAAAATAAATGCTCCTAATACAAATAATATTGTTAATAAAAATTTTGTTTTACTTCTCATAAGGCTACTCCTTTCTCTTAAATAAAACTTATTTGTTTTATTTAACTCTAACACTATGTAATACTACCCTATATTTGTTATTATTGGCACAGGTAGAAAGTGTTAGTATTGTATCTTCTTTAGATACATTTATACCAAAATCTTTTTTACTTCTCTTTGTTATTGTATCAATAAACTCTGGAAATTCATTGCTTTTAAATTCTGTTTGTATATAATAATCTTCTGTTTTTATTTGATATACAGAAAATACTTGATATGTTTGATAATCATTTTCTGTAACAAATGTAATATATTTGTTTTCTTCATTGTTGTACCATTCTTCTGTTATTACATCTTTAAGACTACCAAACATTGAGTTATCTCTCATATTATGTCCGTATACAACTATATTTCTGTCTGTTCCATCTAGCTTGTTTTTATAGTCTGCAAATATCCAACCTGCAACATTGTACTTTTTATCGAAATTATGTGTTAAATAATAACTATTGTTATTTGATTGTACTATTGGAAACTCAATATTTGTGTTTTCTACCTTTAACCAAGCTACTGTATCAGAATTTTTTTGCTTTAATTCTTCAAAATTTATTTTGTATTTTTTTTCTTCATTTGTATCTTCATTTATTGTAACACTTTCTGCAATTTCGTTTATTATTTGTTTGTTTTCTTTATTGTTATTATACCATTTAAAAATATTTATGCTTGAATATACAAGAAGTATTAAAAAGATTAGTTCAATTATTCTCATAACTACATTAAATAGTTTCTTTTTGTTTTTAGCCATTTCTTAATTTTTACTCCTTATTATTCACTTAAATAATATCATAAATTCAAAAAACTTTCAATATTTAAAAGTTCCTATTAGTTTCATTTTGCGCAATGTCAGATTTATTTTTCGATAAAAAACTAGCCGATTACTTTGATTTTGTGCAATGTTATATCGGTAAATTTAATAACTGAATTCCCTCTACTCTAAAGGACAGATAATTTTCGATTTATCTGTCCTTTCAGTAATAATATAAAAAAATGAAGCTCCAGAATCAATTAATTTATTTTCAGTATTAAAATTCCAATAATTAAAGTTAGTATTTTCCCTTTCATCTTTTTTAACTCCTTTTTCTATTTATATTATTATAGAAAGCTTAAAATTTTATTAAATTACTTTTTTCCATTTTATCATATTAATAAAATATTAAAATTTTCAATAGAATTTTATGAATTTTTCAT
>CALYZR010000119.1 GCA_945610215.1 uncultured Clostridium sp.
TCAACTACTTTGTTGTCTTTATCTAATACTTGAATTGTTGCACCTTCAATTTCTTCTCCTGCAATATCAACTTTGCTCATTTCTACTATTTTATCTATCATATTTACTTTTTGAATTTCATTAGTACCTTTTATTGTAAATTTAATACTTGTAGCAACTACATAACCATCTGGAGCAATTTCTTCTTTTAGTGTGTATTCTTTTCCTATTGTTAAGCCTTCAATTTTATGTGTTTTTTCTGTTGATGTCCATGTATCTATAATATTATTTTCATTATCTAATACTGTAAGTTTTGCTCCTATTAGTTCTTTATCTCCAGTAATATCAGTTTTAGAAAATTCAACTAATGTTGTATCATTTGAAATATCTAATTTTGTTTCATATATCTTTGTAGTTAAATCTTTTTGCTCAAACTTAACTTCATATTTTGTTGTATTTAAAACAAGTCCATCTAATGTTTTAGTTTCAACTATTTCATAAGTTCCCATTGGAAGATTTGTTATTGTTAATTTTCCATCTTTAGTCAGATTATATTTTTTAATCTCTTGTCCTTTTTTGTAAATTACACTACCATCTGCCATATCTATAATATTTTCTTTTGCTGAAAGTTTAAATTCTATACCAGATAAGTCTGATGTATCAATTAAAGATGTATCTGCATCTTCTCTTAATGCAATAGTTTTATACAATTTAATAGTTCCTGTTGGTTGCTCATTTTTAACAACGACTTCTTTTATAAAATCTCCATCTTTGTCTGTGTCATAATCTTTTACATTTTTAATTTCAAATGTAACTGATTTATCTAATTGTAAAAAGCCTGTTGGAACTTTTATTTCTGTTATTTCGTAACTTCCTACTGGTAATTTTAAAGGTGTTGTAATTGTTGCTTTATCATCATTTTTACTATTAAATGAGCTATCTGGAACAACTATATTATCTGCATTTGTTGTAAATGATGTGTATGTTGTATTTCCAATTTTTTGAGAAATAGATTCTCCTTTTTTGAATAATATCTTTTTAGTAGCTCTATCATATATATCTTTTGTTGCTTTTATCTCAAATGTTGTAGAATTTAATGTAACAAGTTTTCCTGTTTTTAAGTCTTTTTTGATTAACTTAATATATGTTTCTAATTGTTCATTATTTACTACTAAATGTTTTGTTTTTTTTGCTATTTCTTTGACTTCTGACTCATCATCTGTAATAGAAAATGTAAAATCAACTGCTGTTTCATAATCTGTTGGTGTTTTAGTTTCTTTAACTATATATTTTCCATAAGGTAAGTTCTTTTGAGTATATGCGTTTCCATCTTTATCTGTTTTTATTGTTTCATAACTAGGAGCTATTACTTGTGCTTCTGCTACTCTTTTGCTATCAACTTTTACTTGGTTTCCGTTTTCATCAATTCCATTCCAAACTTCTGCATAAGTGTAGCCTTGTGCATAAGCTCTTTCTACTGCTGAATTTAATTTTATAGTAAATTCTGCACCCTCTAATCCTGGTGTTTCTCCAGAATTTTCTTTTATACCAGATTTGAATATATGAACTCCCATTTTCTTAACATTCTCTAAACTTGTTTTAGTATCTGTTATTACTTTTGTATATTGGTCTTTGTATTTTAGTTCTACATTATAAGTATTTTTATCTAACATGTATCCTATTGGAGCAGTTTCCTCTTTAACAACATACTTTCCTAAAGGAAGATTTGTTATATCTTCTGTTTCTCCTTTTTCATTCATAGTTCTTGTTGCAACTAAATCTCCATTTGAATAGAATTTTTTAGTTTTTGCTTTGTTATATATATCTTCACTTGCATAGACTTTATAAACTGCACCATTAAATGTTGCATCTCCCTGTGGTACTGAACCTGCTTCTGAATCTTTCTTTATTATTGTTATTGTACCTGTTGGTTCTTCATCTATAACATTATTTATTTCTAAATATATAACTTTTGTTGTTTGATCCTTATATTTTAATTCTGCATCAAATTCTTTATTATTTAATAAATATCCCTCTGGAGCATTTGTTTCTTTTACATAGTATTTTCCTAAATGTAAATCAGAGAATTTTACCATTCCATCATCATTTGTAATTGCTTTTGTAACTAAATCTCCTTTTTTATACCAAGTTTTAGTACCTGCAACATTTTTTATATCTTCTCTTGCATATAAAGAAATTTCTGCACCTTTTAGTCTGTTATTATAACTATCAGTTTTATATACAGTTATTTCTCCTGTTGGTGTAGTATCAATTTTTTCAAAACTTTCTAATACGATTTTTTCTGTTTGTCCTTTATAAGATAAAGTAACATTGTGTTTAGTATTATCTATTAAATATCCTGTTGTTGCTTGTGTTTCTTCTACAATATATTTACCTAGTGGAAGATTTGTAATTTCTGCTAATCCATTACTATCTGTTTTTATATTAGCAACTACCTGTCCATTTGTATAATAAGTTTTAGTTTTTGCAGCATTCTTTATATCTTCATTTGCAATAACTTTAAATACTGTATCTTTGATTAAATCTCCCTGTTCACTTTTCTTAATTACTTGTATAGTTCCTGTTGGTTCTTCATTAACAATAGCTTTACTTGCTGTTTGATTTACTTGCACTTCTACATTATAGGCTTGTGTATTTAATAAATATCCATTAGGAGCTGATTTTTCAGTAATTGTATATGTTCCTTTTCTTAATTTTTCTATTGTTATTTTCCCATTAGTAACTGTTACATCTTGATTAAAGCCATTTGGTCCTGTCACATTGAATATAGCACCATCTATTAAATCTCCATTTGTATTTAATTTTTTTATTTCTAACTTACCAAATGTTTCAATATTTAATCCAACTGCTAATGTTATTGGATCATTATATGCCATTGAATATAATTGATTTTGAACTCCACTTGCAAATTCAAAAAATACCATTGAATCATGGTCTTGTGTTCCATCTTTAATCATACCCCAAGACTTAAATTCTGCGTCAGTAATAACATAGTTTTCTAAATTAGTATTTTCATCTACTGATATTGTCATTGAATTGCTACCACTAGAATGTTGTACCCTTATTCCATTTGTTGTTCTATCTAAACTTGGATAAGCTGATAAAACACCATTAGAATCATTTAAAGTTTTACTTTCTCCTGCTTGAATAGTTATTGTTGTTCCATCAAAACTTGGTCTTCTATCCATTTGTGCTATTTGGTTTTCAATATTGTTTTTAAAACTTACATATTCTGCTTGAATACCATTATCAATAAAAGTTG
>CALYZR010000120.1 GCA_945610215.1 uncultured Clostridium sp.
TTATTTGAAGAAGAAAAAATATTTAGATTTAGAAATATAAATCCAGAAAAAATAGATATTTCTTTAAAGAGTATTCCAAGCCTTATAGTAATAAATGAAGAGTCAATTAATACAGATATATTAGAATTATGCGAAAAGATAAGAAAAAATGAAGATAATAGCATAACTCCAATAATTGTAGTAGCACAAGACGATTCTAAAGAGCACAAAATAAATATATTGGAAAAATCAGTGGAATATGTTATTTCTAAAAAAGATTGCAAAGAATACTTATATTATATAATAAAAAATATATCAAGATTATTAACTGTAAACAGAACAATAAGCCCACTTACAGGCTTACCAGGAAATTTACCAATACAAACAGAACTTAAAAAGAGATTGCTAAAGAAAGAACCGTTTGTTGTGTTATATATTGATTTAGATAATTTTAAAGCATATAATGATGTATATGGATTTTTAAAAGGTGATGAAATAATAAAACTAACAGCAAAAGTAATAACAAAACATATACATGCATTAGATAGTGCAGATGCTTTTGTAGGACATATAGGTGGAGATGATTTTGTTTCAATAATAAATGACGAGGTGGACTATGAAGAAATTTGCCAGGGTATAATTGCAGAATTTGATGTAGAAGTTCTAAAATTATTTAATGACATAGATATACAAAGAAGATATATAGAAGTTCAAAATAGAAAAGGAATAATGGAGCAATTTCCTTTGACTTCTATTTCAATAGGAGTTGTAGTAGCAGATGCAAAGAGATTTTCTAATATATTAGAAATTGGTGAAGTAGGAGCACAGGTCAAACATTTATCAAAAACAACAATGGGAAGTTCGTATGCAATAGATAGAAGAGAAGAAAATAACTAATAAATAGAATAACAATATAAAAAGCCTCATATATATTATGTATGAGGTGTTTTTAATGGTGGTAATAAATAAAAAGAAGATATTATTTTGGACTGGAATAATTGCTACATTTGCATTTATATATTCAATAACAGCATATAATGTAAATAATACAAAAAATAAAACTGTTGAAACAGTTGCACTCCCTGTTAACAATAAGGTAATTGTAATAGATGCTGGACACGGAGTACCAGATGAAGGAGCTCAAAGCAGTAATGGAACAACAGAAGCAGAGAGCAATTTAAAAATAGCGCTTAAAGTACAAAATCTATTAGAACAATCAGGAGCAACAGTAATATTAACGCGTTCAGATGAAAATGCAATATATGATTTAGATAGCAAAACTTTGAAACAAAAAAAGATATCAGATATTCATAATAGAGTAAAAATAGGTAATGAATCAAGTGCAGATATATTTGTTTCAATACATTTAAACAAGATTCCACAGCAACAGTATTGGGGATGGCAGACTTTTTACAAAAAAGAAAGTTCAGAAGGACAAAGGCTAGCAACATGTATACAAAATAGTTTAAATGAAACAATACAAAAAGAAAATAGTAGAGTACCATTAAAAATAGATAATGTATATATAATAAAACATGTAGAAATACCAACAAGCATAGTAGAATGTGGATTTTTATCAAATCCGGAAGAAGAGCAATTATTACTAACAGATGAATATCAAACAAAGCTGGCATGGGGAATATATACAGGAATAATGGATTATTTTTATAATATGTGATAAAATAGCTCCTGATGAATCAATTTCATCAGGAGATTTTTAGTAAAGGAATAAAAAATGAAAGATTATATTAATGTTATAGGTGGAGGACTTG
This sequence comes from uncultured Clostridium sp., assembly GCA_945610215.1. Taxonomy (GTDB): domain Bacteria; phylum Bacillota; class Clostridia; order TANB77; family CAG-508; genus CAG-452. The sequence goes on from CALYZR010000120.1 coordinate 1,752, forward strand.
CAGGTTGCGAGGCTGCATATCAAATTGCTAAAAGAGGTGTTAAAGTAAAATTATATGAAATGAAGCCTAAAGTTTTTTCTCCAGCTCATTCTAATAGGAATTTGGCAGAGGTTGTTTGTAGCAATTCATTTAAATCTAATTCTATTACGAATGCATGTGGTTTATTAAAACAGGAATTAAGAGAGCTTGATTCTCTTCTTATTAATTGCGCTGATTTAACAGCAGTTCCATCAGGACAAGCTTTGGCAGTAGATAGAGAAGAATTTTCTAAACTAGTAACAAAAAAAATAGAAGAAAGTGACAATATAGAAATTATAAGGGAAGAGTTTTGTAACAATTTAGAGGAGAATGCTATAACAATTATTGCAACAGGCCCACTTACATCAGATAAGATGGCTGAGCAAATATCTAAAATAACAGGAGAAAATAAATTATACTTTTATGACGCGGCAGCACCAATTGTAGAGAAAAGTAGTATTGATATGAATATTGCTTTTTATGGAGATAGGTATTCTCAAGAAAAGAAAAAAGAAGAGAGCATAGAAGAATGGAAAGAGAGATTAAAAAAACAAGAAGATATAAGTTATATTAATCTTCCATTTACAGAAGAAGAGTATTTAAAATTTTATAATGAATTAATAAATGCAGAAGTTGTAACACTACATGAGTTTGAAAAAAGAGAGATTTTTGAAGGTTGTATGCCAATAGAAGTTATGGCAAGAAGAGGAGAAGATACAATTAGATTTGGACCATTAAAGCCAGTTGGTTTCGATGATCCAAGAACAGCAAAAAGACCATATGCAATTGTACAGTTAAGACAAGATAATACAAGTGGCACACTATATAATTTGGTGGGATTCCAAACAAATTTGAAATTTGGAGAGCAAAAAAGAGTATTCTCTATGATACCAGGTTTAGAAAATGCTGAGTTTGTAAAATATGGTGTTATGCATAGAAATACATATATTAATTCACCAAAATTATTAAATAAAGAAGAGAATTTAAAAAGTAATAATAATATATTCTTCGCAGGGCAAATAACAGGAGTAGAAGGCTATGTAGAGTCAATTGCATCTGGTTTAATTGCCGGAATAAATGCAGTAAAAGAATTGAAAAAACAAGAAAAAATAGTTTTCCCAAAAGAAACAGTAATAGGAGCTTTAATGGAATACATTTCTTCACCAAATGATAAGTTTCAACCAATGAATGCAAATTTTGGAATTTTACCACCATTAGAAGAAAAAATAAAAGATAAGAAAAAGAGATATGAGAAAATGGCAGAAAGAAGCTTGGAAAATATTAATTTAGAAAACATATGAAAAATGCACCAGTTAGAATTTTAATTCTGACTGGTGCATTAATAAATATTTATCTTCCACTTGGATCATTATCTTTTTGTCTTGCTGCATTGTGTAAATTTTCTTTATATTGTTCATTAAGGTATTTTTGAACAATTTCTGAATTATATTCTTCTTTTGATAATTTTACATCATCTAAGAAATCGGATTT
>CALYZR010000121.1 GCA_945610215.1 uncultured Clostridium sp.
CAGTAACAAATATGTCTGATAGAAAATCAAGACAAATAATAAGAAGAGCAAAGCAGGTAAACCCTGACAGTATACTAGTGGTAACTGGATGCTATGCACAAATTGCACAAGATGAATTAGAAAAAATTAATGACATTGATTTAATTGTAGGAAATACTGAAAAAAAAGATATTGTAAAAATAGTAGAAGAATATAAAAATAATAGAAATTCGGTTAGAGTAAAAATATCAGATATAAACAAACAAAAAGAATTTGTTGATTTCGGGAATGTCACATATACAGACAAAACAAGAGCTGTAATAAAAGTCCAAGACGGATGCAACAATTTTTGCTCATATTGTATAATCCCATATGCAAAAGGCAGAGTAAGAAGCAGAAAACTAGAAAATGTAATAGAAGAAATTAGAAAAATAGCTACAAAGGGAATCAAGGAGGTAGTAATAACTGGAATCCACGTTGCTTCTTATGGAATTGATTTTGATGAAAATATTAGATTAATAGATTTATTAGAAGCAATAGAAAAAATAGAAGGAATAGAAAGAATAAGACTTGGTTCTTTGGAACCTAATATAATAACAGAAGAGTTTGTAGACAGACTGAAAAAACTAACCAAGATGTGTGATCACTTTCATCTATCTTTACAGAGTGGATGCAATGAAACATTAAAAAGAATGAATAGAAAATATACAGCAGAAGATTTTGAAAAAGAAGTAAATTTATTAAGAAAAACTTTTCCAAATGTTGCACTTACTACAGATGTAATAGTTGGATTTCCAGGGGAAAATGAAGAAGAATTTATTGAAACATATAAATATTTAGAAAAAATCAAATTTGCAAAATTACATGTATTTAAATATTCACAGAGAAAAGGAACTGTTGCTGCAAAAATGAAAAATCAAATAGATAGTACTATAAAAGAAGAAAGAAGTCATAAATTAATAGAACTATCTAATAATTGCGAAATAGAATTTTTAAATAGATATATAGGAAAAACAGTAAAAGTCCTATTTGAAAAGCAGGATGGTGAATACATAAAGGGACATACAACAAATTATTTAATTGTAAAAGTAAAAGGCGAAGATTTAGAGAACCAAATAAAAAGTATAAAAATAATTTCGAGAGATGGACTTGAATTAATCGGAAAAATGTAACAAGATTGTAACAATATTGCAATAAAAATATAATATTTTTTTAAGAAAAATATCTTGATAAAAAAATGGATTTATAGTATAAAATATACATAGGAATTGTTCAAAAATAAATTATATATATTGGAATAGTTCTAGTTTACAAAAGAAAGATATGGAAAAATACATATCAATAAAGGAGGAAACGAAATGGGAGAAAATCCATCAAATCAAGGAATAAACGAAATAAGAAATGGTTCTGTAAAAGATATTGCAGATGCATTAAAAAAAGTAAATGCTAATTCAACAGAAGAAGCTGTAGGAGAGAACGTAAATGTAGAAAACGCAAATGGAGCGATAGAAAGTGAATTTAAAGTAGCTAGAACTAATTTACCAGAAAAAACAGGATTCTGGACAAAAGTTAAGAATGCTTTATTATATGAAGTTAAAGTTGAATTAACTCCATATCAACAAAAAGTAGAAGATGAATTAAATGATTTTCTACACCAAGAAGTAACATGGCAATCATTTAAAAATTTCTTATTCCAAGAAGTACCAATCACATATAAAGGAAAAAGAATATTCTAAATTAAAAGTATAAAAAACTTAAAAAGAACACTTGAAAAGTGTTCTTTTTTGATATACAATTGCACTGTTAAAATATAAAAAGTAGGGAATAATAAAAGTATATTAGTAAAACTTGTTTAATAATATATTAAATGGGAAAACTAAATAAATATTACCTTACAAAAAAGGAGAGGATTTAAATGGCAGTTAAAGTAGCTATTAATGGTTTTGGACGTATAGGACGTCTTGCATTTAGACAAATGTTTGGAGCAGAGGGATATGAAATTGTTGCAATAAATGATTTAACAAGCCCAGCAATGCTTGCACATTTATTAAAATATGATTCAGCACAGAAAAGATATGAAAAAGCAGATACAGTAGTTGCTGGAGAAGATTCAATAACAGTAGATGGGAAAACAATAAAAATATATGCAGAGAAAGATGCAGTAAATCTTCCATGGGGAGAGCTAGGGGTAGATGTTGTATTAGAATGTACAGGATTCTATACAACAAAAGAAAAAGCAGAAGCTCATATAAAAGCAGGAGCTAAAAAAGTAGTTATATCTGCACCAGCAGGTAAAGACTTACCAACAGTAGTTTTTGGAGTAAACGAAAGTATATTAAAACCAGAAGATACAGTTATATCTGCAGCATCATGTACAACAAACTGTTTAGCACCTATGGCAAAAGCATTAAATGCTTTTGCACCAATTCAATCAGGAATAATGACAACAGTTCATGCTTATACTGGTGATCAAATGCTATTAGATGGACCACATAGAAAAGGTGATTTAAGAAGAGCAAGAGCAGGAGCTATAAACATAGTACCTAATTCAACAGGAGCTGCAAAAGCAATTGGATTAGTTATACCAGAATTAAATGGAAAATTAATAGGATCTGCTCAAAGAGTTCCAGTTCCAACAGGATCTACAACAATACTTATTGCTGTAGTTAAAGGAGAAGATATTACAGTAGAAAAAATAAACGAAGCAATGAAAAATGCTTCAAGTGCATCATTTGGATATACAGAAGAACCATTAGTATCTTCTGACATAATAGGAATTACTTATGGATCTTTATTTGATGCAACACAAACAATGGTAACAGAAATAGAAAAAGGATTATACCAAGTTCAAGTAGTAGCATGGTATGATAATGAGAATTCTTACACAAGCCAAATGGTAAGAACAATAAAATACTTCGCAGAATTATAATTAAATATTTGAGCACAATGTAGGGGCGGACGCCTCTGTCCGCCCGCAATAAATATTATGTATATATTTATTTTCGGGTCGACAGGGTCGTCGACCCCTACGTTTAATTTATAAAAGATATTAAACAAAGGAGAATAATTATGAACAAAAAAACAGTTAAAGATATAGATGTAAATGGTAAAAAAGTATTAGTAAGATGTGATTTTAATGTGCCATTAGATAGCGAAACAGGAAAAATTACAGATAACAGAAGAATTAGAGCAGCACTTCCTACAATACAATATTTACTAGATCACAATGCAAAAGTTATACTTTGCTCACATTTAGGAAGACCAAA
>CALYZR010000122.1 GCA_945610215.1 uncultured Clostridium sp.
ATACATTAAGTACATGCCAATTAGATTTCTGCCTACCACAAAAATTTGAACTTTCATATATAGACGAAAATGGTCAAAAGAAAACTCCAGTAGTGTTACACAGAGCAATATTAGGTTCAATTGACAGATTTATAGCATATATATTAGAAGAAACAAAAGGAGCATTACCAACATGGATTGCACCAGTACAAATAAAAATACTTCCAATTTCAGATAAACACAAAGAATATTCAGAAAAATTAAAAGATCGATTTGACGAATTAAATTTAAGAGTTGAATTAGACGAAAGAGAAGAAAAAATAGGATATAAAATACGTGAAGCACAACTTCAAAAAATACCATATATGTTAATTATAGGAGACAAAGAAGTAGAAGCAAATGCAGTAGGAGTTCGTTCAAGAAAAGACGGAGACATAGGAGCAATGAATGTAGAGGACTTAATACATAAAATAGAACCAGCAATAACAACAATTGCAAAATAAAATAACAAGAGCGAAAAAGCCGACAGACCCCTTTTTCCCTCTTGTTTTAAACAACCCATTGTGATATACTAAAACCGATAAAAAAATAGGAGGAATTTGATATTTTGAATACTAATGAAAATATTGTTAACAAATTAAAATATTTAGGTTTAGACTTAGAGAGCATACCGGATTCAATAAAAGAATTTACGCCATTAGACTATAGACCATCAAAATATAATGATGAGCACAATTATAAGGTATATAAATATATACCTATAAAAGATATTCAAATACTACTTACACCAACAAATAGATTATGTGACATATCAGAAAAATATCGGCAAAGCAGTTCCCCTATGTGAATATTTAACACCAGAAAAAGAAGAAAATATAGAAAGACATACAAAGTTTTTAGCAATGGTTAAAAACATGGAAACAGACAAAATAGAAGAAATAGAAGAAGAACAAAAAGTTCTAAACAATCAAATACCATTTAAAATAAAATATCCAAAAGATTATTTATGGCAAATATATTATTCAGAATATACAAATAAATATTTTATGCTAGTTACAACAGAAGATTTGGAATATAGCGCATTCTTTTATCTTTTAAAACAACAATTAGCAGGAAGTAAAGACAAAATATTTGTACCAATAAGCTACACAGATTATAGTAGGGACTATTTAACAAGAACTCAAGAATCAGATATAGAAAACTACTTATGGTATTTTACAAAAGAATGGCCACTAGTTTATGAAGTATATGATAAAAACAACAATCTTAATATTCATATAACAGGAAAAACAAATATTTTTGATGAAATAAAAAGTGATTATAAAATAAAACTAAAAAACAAGCAAGAAGCAGAAAAGTTCTATAAGTTATTAAAAGCATTATTTATAATGCAAACAGAAGCACCACACTACTATAATTTTGATATTAGCATAGATGAAAATGGTGGATTACAATTTAGTTTAGAGAATAAGAAAATAATTTACGAAATATTATCAAGTTTTATAAAACAAGAGTATTTAAAAGCAGAAGAGAAAGATGCAAAAATAAGAAAAGAACAAGCAAAATTAGAAAAGACTTTAAACAAAATAAAAGAAGACTCAAAACAAAAAGAGCAGATATATTTAGAAAAAGAAAAGCAAATATCAACATTTTTAGAATGCAAAAAAACTTTTTTTGGAAGAGTAAAATATTTCTTTAAAAATAAAAAGATAACAAAACCAAAACAACAAGAAATCAAGAAAGAAGAGCAAAAGCAAAGTACACAAATAGAACAAGAAAAATACGAGGAAATAAAAAAATATTATACATTAGAAGAATTAATTGCATTATATAAAAAAGTAAATCAAAATGAAATGAAAGTTAAAAATTTAAAACTTGATGAAAAAGCATTAACTAATAGAGTAAATAACTTAAATAAAAAAATAGAAAATGCAGATCTATATATAAAAGAAATAGATGAACACAAAAAGAGTATTTTTGAGTTTTGGAAATTTACAAATAAAGATAAAAAAGCAGAATTAGTAGAAGGAACTTTAAAAGAAGAAAAAACACAAAAGCTAAAAAAAGTTTTTAATTATGAATTAGATTTTGAAGATTTGGCAAAACAGCTAGATAAAAAACAAAGAGAAGAACTTACACAAGCAGAAATAAATAGCATATATATTGCTACAACAGATATTATGCAAGATATAAATACAGTAGCAAGTGGAGAAAAAATTTCAAAAGAAAGATTAGAAGAAATAAAAGAAGAAGCTTCAAAAGAAAAGATATTATTTGAAAATGAGCCTTTTGATATCTTTGGAGCAATAGAATCTAATAATAATTATATAAAAACATTAGCAAACAAAAAGCATAGAGAGACTAAAAAGGAATTATTTAAAATACTAGATGTAAGCCAAAACACAACAATAGAAGAATATGAAGAAACTATTAGAAAAATATTAAATGATATAAAAAATGCAATTAAAAAAATAAAAATTGGAATTCAAATATCAGCATACAAAGAAACTAAAAATTTAGACAAATTTAATATATTTAATATAAATCCAGAAGATGCAATAATTAGATTTAAAAATTCTGAAGAAAAAGAAACGAATTTATATAAAATCAACTTAAAAGAAGAAACACAAGTAGTTGCATTAACTAATATTGTATATTATTTTAACAATAATAAAACATTGCCATTAGGAATGGATGTAGAAGATGGATTGATATTAAATATAGACAATGCAGATAAAAAATTAAAAGAAGAAAAAACAATAAACATTGTATGTTATCAAAATCCAGATGATGAAATGTCTAAAACAGAAATTAAAAAAATTCATGTAAAAAGTTTAGAAATTTAAAAAGAAGAATATCATTATAAAGAAAAAGGGATTTAATCCCTTTTTCTAAAAAACAGTTGTAATTTTAAAAAACATATTGTATAATACAAATTACAAAAAAAAACAAAAAAATTCCCCAAAACCCATAGACAATCCCACAAAAATATGCTAATATATACGTATGCCTGAGTGGCGGAATTGGCAGACGCACTAGACTCAAAATCTAGCGGGAAACCATGTGGGTTCGAGTCCCACCATCGGTACCAGAGTAAAATGCAACCTTCGGGTTGCATTTTTATATAAAGCAGAAAGGTGGGACTCGAAAAGGAACGTGCCAAGTTTAGGCTGGTTCAAGGCCAGCCTAGACGCAGGTAAAAATAGTCCAGTGGACTATTTTTGTGACGCGAGT
>CALYZR010000123.1 GCA_945610215.1 uncultured Clostridium sp.
ATTATCTAGTAATTTTTGAACTTTTATATCTGGTTCTTTAACAAATGGTTGTTCTAATAAGCAAATTTCTCCATAAAATTTTCCGATTCTTCCTTGAACCATTTTTTCTGCTATTTCAGCTGGTTTTCCTTCATTCATAGCTTGTGCTTTTAATATTTCCATTTCATGTTCTACTACGTCTTGTGGAACTTCTTGTCTATTTAAATATTCAGGTCTTGCTGCTGCAATTTGCATACATACATCTTTGGCTACTTCTTCTGTTCCTTTTGGACAATCAACTAAAACACCTATTTTACCGTCTCCATGAATATAGCTTTCTACTAATCCTGTACTTTCAAATCTTTCAAATCTTCTAACTGACATATTTTCTCCTATTGTTGCTATTTTATCTGTTAATATATCTTTTATTGTTCTTGAAGAATCATCTATTGATTTTTCTGCTAACAAGCTTTCTACATCTGTTGGATTTGTAACAGCTATTTGTTTTGCTGTGTCTGCAACAAATTTTCTAAACTCATCATTTTTTGCAACAAAATCTGTTTCTGCATTAACTTCTAATACTACACCAACTTTTTTGTCATCTGTTACATAACAATATACTAAACCTTCTGATGCTATTCTGTCTGATTTTTTAGCTGCCTTTGTTATTCCTCTTTCTCTTAATAACTCAGCTGCTTTCTCCATATCACCATCTGTTTCTGTCAAAACTTTTTTGCAGTCCATCATACCTGCACCTGTTTTTTCTCTTAATTCTTTTACTAATTGTGCTGTGATCATAATATTACCTCCCATATTTCTAATGTATGGGGACACAGCTTAGCTTACGAAGTATTCCTTCGCCTAAGAGCTATGTCCCCCTTGGCATCTTGTGATGTCATTTTTCATTCTTCTCTACACCAATACATTATATTATTATTCAGCTACTGTTTCAGTTGCTTCTTCTGCCACAACTTCTTCGATACTTGTTGGTTCTTCTGATGTTACTTCTTCTACTTGTTCGTTATCTAATGCTTCCCCTTGTCTTCCTTCTATAATTGCATTTGCCATAACATCTGTAATTAATTTTACAGCTCTTATTGCATCATCATTTCCAGGAATTGGGTAATCAACGTCTTCTGGATTACAGTTTGTATCTACTAAACCTACAATTGGAATATTTAACTTTTTAGCTTCTAGTACTGCAATTCTTTCATTCTTAGGATCTACTACAAACATAGCTCCTGGCATTTCTTTCATATCTCTAATTCCACCTAGGTTTTTTTCTAGCTTTTCTTTTTCATTCTTTAATGCTGCAACTTCTTTTTTTGGTAAAACATCAAATGTTCCATCGTTTTCCATTTCTTCTAATTTGTTTAATCTTTCAATTCTTTTTCTAATTGTTTTGAAATTTGTAAGCATTCCTCCTAACCATCTTTGGTCAACATAGAACATATTGCTTTTTATTGCTGCATCTTTAACACATTCTTGTGCCTGTTTTTTTGTTCCTACAAAAAGGATTGTTTTTCCTTCTTCTGCAACGTCCTTTATAAATTTGTAAGCCTCGTCAATTTTTTTTGATGTCTTTTGTAAGTCAATAATATGGATACCATTTCTAGCTTGATAAATATATTCAGCCATTTTAGGATCCCATCTTTTTGTTTGGTGTCCAAAATGTACACCTGCTTCTAGTAATTGTTTCATTGCAACTACTGCCATTTGTATCTCCTCCTTATTTGTTTTTCCTCCACATAGTTTTTTACATTTAAGAACACTTCTTTCAAGCACAATCTTAAACTATAACTATATGTGCGTATTTTTCAACTTGTATATTATACCAAACTTTTATCTGTTTTGTCAATATAAAAAAGGGGACAAATTTCCCCTTTTTTATATAATAGGAAATTTCTCCGAAATTCCTATTATATAAAATGCTATAATCGCTATTGCCTTTGAGATTTGCTCATTTTATTCGCAAACTCAAATCGGCGAGAACAAAGGGCGACTACGTCGCTTTGTTCATTTATGCTGTTTCACTTTTATTTGCTTCAATTGGTTTCTTTTTTATTTTTACTCTTTTTGAAGTTTTATTTTCGTCAATAATTAATTTTGGTCCCTCTTTTCCTTCTACTGTATCTTTTGTTATTATACATTTTTCTATTTTAGGATTTGATGGAATATCAAACATAATATCTCTCATTATATCTTCTATAATAGATCGAAGTCCTCTTGCCCCTGTATTTCTTTCTATTGCTTTTTCTACTATTGTATTTAATGCATCTTTTTCAAACTCTAATTCTACTCCGTCTAATTCTAATAATTTCTTATATTGTTTTGTTAGTGCATTTTTAGGTTCTGTAACTATATTTATTAGTGCTTCTTTGTCCAATTCCCTAAGTGTTGCAATAATAGGTAACCTTCCAACAAACTCTGGAATCAATCCAAACTTTAATAAATCTTGTGGTAATAATTGTTCAAATATTTTATATTTTTCTACTTCTTTTTTGCTCTCTATTTGAGCCCCAAAACCTATTGCTTTTTTACCAACTCTATCATTTATTATTTTTTCTAATCCTTCAAAAGCTCCTCCACATATAAATAATATATTAGTTGTATCTATTTGCAAAAATTCTTGGTGAGGATGTTTTCTTCCTCCTTGTGGTGGTACAGATGCAACTGTTCCTTCTACTATTTTTAATAATGCTTGTTGAACGCCTTCACCACTAACATCTCTTGTTATTGACGGATTCTCTGATTTTCTTGTTATTTTGTCTATTTCGTCTATATAAATAATTCCTTTTTCTGCTTTTTTTATGTCATATTCTGCTGATTGTATTAATTTTAATAAAATGTTTTCTACATCTTCTCCAACATATCCTGCCTCTGTAAGTGTTGTGGCATCTGCTATTGCGAATGGCACATTTAATATTCTTGCAAGAGTTTGTGCTAAAAGTGTTTTTCCACATCCTGTTGGTCCTAATAAAAGTATATTACTTTTTTGTATTTCTACATCATCAATAATTTCATCACATGCTATTCTTTTATAGTGATTATATACTGCAACTGATAATGTTTTTTTAGCATCATCCTGTCCTATTACATATTCGTCTAGAATCTTTTTTATTTCTGCAGGTGTTGGTATGTCTTCTGATTTTAAATCTTCATACCCTGTTTCTTCATCATAGTTTTCATCTTCTA
>CALYZR010000124.1 GCA_945610215.1 uncultured Clostridium sp.
TACTTTAAAATCTACACTAGAATTTGTTATTGTTATATCTTTTGCTAATAAATCGCATGCATTATCTATACCATATGTTTTTATATCACAATTTTCAGCTAGTTTTTTTACTTTTGCAACATTAAAATCGTCTGCATTTATGAATCCTGTTTTGCACATATCAAATAATTTTAATTTTGAATTGAAGTAATCTTCCATATCTGGATGTTCTTTTGGACTAATGTGGTCCTCTGAAAAATTTGTAAATATTCCTATATCAAATTGACAGTCATCTACTCTATGTAATTTTAAACTTTGTGAAGAAACTTCCATCACTACTGTATCTATTTTTGATTCTACCATATCTGCAAAAAGTTTTTGTAATTCTAAACTTTCTGGTGTGGTTCTAGAACTTTCTCCTAAATTTTTATCTCCTATATAATTTGCAACAGTTCCTACTAAACCAACTTTATGACCTGCCTTTTCTAGTACTCTTTTAATCATAAATGTTGTAGTTGTTTTTCCTTTTGTTCCTGTTACTCCTATTAATGTAAATTTTGAAGATGGGTTTTTATAAAAATTGCAAGCTATTTTTGATGTGGCAATTCTTGTATCTGGTGCAGAAATAACTATTGTATCTTCTTTAATGTCTGATCTTTTTATTGTTTCGCCTTCTTGTATTACAATTACTTTTGCTCCATTATCTACTGCATCTTTTATGTATTTGTGTCCATCTGTATCAAAACCTTTTATTGCAATAAACATATCCCCTTCCTTTACATTTTTTGAATTATGTGTAATTCCTTTTACATCCGTATCAAGATTTCCTTTAGCTTTCAAGCCTTCTATTCCATTTAATATCGACTTTAATTCCATTTTTTATCTTCTCCTTTTTAGTCTTTTAATTCAAAGGGTTAAAATTATTTATCCCTAATTTTATTGATACACATGTATTATATAATTAATTTTGAATTTTGTATAGTAAAATCTTTTATTTAATTAAACAAATTGGAATTTGTTTTCATTCGGGTGAATTCAGGACAGTCCCCAAAATCCCCCGAATGGGTGATTTTAAGGGACAGTCCCTAGAATTCCCCCTCACACAAATTACAATTTGCTTAATTTTCCGTATAAATTGTGACCTTCGTTCCTGAATTTATTTTTATTCCTTTTTTAGGTAATTGTTCTGTAACTATTTTTCCTTCTCCTATAGTTTCTATTTCTAATCCTAATTCTTTTAATGCCTTTCCGGCCTCACTTATGCCCATACCTGTTACATCTGGCATTGTCACCGTTTCTTTTATTTCCTCTTCTTGTTTTTTGGTTTCTAAATATGGCAACACCTCTCCGTAAAACTTGTGAAGCTATTGGTGCTGCAATTGCACCTCCTTGGTGTCCTCCTTCTCCTGTTGGATTATATAAAATAATTATAATTGCTACTTCTGGATCAGCTATATCTGCTACACCAACAAATGATGTAATATATTTTCCTGTATTTACTCCATCCTCTGATGTTCCTGTTTTTCCTCCTATTGAATAACCTTTTACCCTAGCATTTTTCCCTGTTCCTTCTGATACAACTGATTCCATCATACTTAGCACTTTTTTTGCAGTTTCTTCTGAAATTACTTGTTCTCCTTGTTTTACCTCTATATCGTGTCTTTCTCCTGTTTTTCCATCTATAGTAGCTTTTACAACTCTTGGAGTGAATTTCTTTCCATTATTTGCAATTGTAGATAACATCGTAAGCATATGTATTGGTGTTACTTCAAATCTTTGACCAAATGATATAGTAGCAAGTTCTACTGGACCTACTTTTTCTTTTTTTAAAAATATACTGTTTGCTTCTCCGTGGTAAATCTATTCCTGTTTTAGAAAGTAATCCAAATTTTTCTAAATAACTATAATATGTTTCTACACCTAACTTTTGCCCGTAATCCTATAAAAACAGGGTTGCACGAATTCATTAATGCCTGTCTTAAGCTTTCTGATCCGTGTGGTCTATAATATCTCCAACACTTTATTCGTGTTCCAGCAATATTTATAGAACCAGTACAGCAAAACTCTCTACTTCTATCTGTATCTGTTATGCCTTCTTCTAGTGCAGCAGATGCAGTTACAAGTTTAAATGTTGAACCTGGTTCATATGTATCTGATATTGCTTTATTTCTCCACATTTGAGCAAGTGCATTTGATTTGTCTCCAGATGATAAATCATCCCATACAATTTTTAAATCTTCTTCGTTTATTACATATGGCTCATTTAAGTTATAACTTGGATAGTTGGCCATGGCTAAAATATCACCAGTTTTAGGATTTGATATTATTATATTTCCACCATCTGTACAAACATTATCAACACAAGCTTGTGTCAAATATTTTTCTGCAATAGATTGTATTGTCATATCAATTGATAAAATTAAATCATCTCCATTTATAGCCTCTATATAATCTTCTCCTGCTGTTCCTAATTCAGCTCCAGAGGCATCTGTTAATTTTAATATTTTTCCTTGCGCTCCTTTTAATATACTGTCATATTTACTTTCTATCCCTTCTAATCCTTGATTATCACTTCCTGTAAAGCCTATTACATTTGATGCAAGTGTACTATATGGATAATATCTTTTTGTATCCTCATCTATATTAACTCCTGTTACAATATTATTCTCTTCTAGCCATACTCTAAGTTCATTTGTTTTATCTTTGTCTACTTTTTTTACTATTGTTTCTATGGAGCTATTCTTGCTTACTTTTTTTAAAACAGTTTCATAATCTAGTTCAAATATCTCTGACATTTTTCTTGCAAGTTTTTCTTTGTTTTCTGGAGCTATATTCTTTGGAGTTACAGAAATGGTTTCTACACTAGCACTTACTGCTAATATATTTTTACCGGTACTGTCATATATTGTACCTCTTTTAGGATTTATTTTTCTATTCAATGTTTGCTGAGAATATGCCATTGCTTGCAATTCTGAGCCTTGTACAAATTGTATTACACCTATTCTTACAATTAATAGAAAACACAATATAAAAGTGATAAATATCATGTTTCTTAATCTTCTTTTTCTTCTAATATTTGTAGGTTTCATTAAACTCTCCTTTAATTTGAATTTTGCATAAAACAATCGACGTAGTCGCCCTTTGTTCTCGCCGATTTGAGTTTGCGAATAAAATGAGCAAA
>CALYZR010000125.1 GCA_945610215.1 uncultured Clostridium sp.
ATTCTTCCTGAATGGTCTATGTGTGCATGTGTAAGTAGCAAATAATCTATATCACTTAAATTGTACGCAAAATCTTCATAATTTTCTCTTTCTTCTGTTGCCTTTCCTTGATAAAGTCCACAGTCAATTAATATTCTTTTTCCTGCTCCTTCTAATAAAAAATTTGAACCTGTAACAGTTTTTGTTGCTCCTAAAAAAGTAATATTCATAAACTTCGCTCCTTTATATAAATAATTTAATTTTTTTATTTAATTTAATATTAAATTCTTCATTTTCTTCATATTGTAATGTTCCTGCTATTGCATTATCATCATATATTTTCAAAGTAAATTTACCGTCATTTTTTTTCATTTCTAAAAGTATTTCTTCTAAATCTATTATTCTGTAATTAAATATCCTTGAAGTCATTTCGTAATTTTTATCAACATTATTACATAATATATTTATTGCTCTTAAATTGCAAGCTTTTGTTATTAAATATTTTTCTGTTTTTTTAATTTCTGGTTTCAATTCTTCTATATCTTTTATTAATTTTTCTGTATTTTCCGGAATTAATTTGTAATATCTAAATACAAATATTTTCTCTATAATATCTTTTTTATTTTCTATATTTTTTAGTGTTTTGTTAAAAGCTTTTAAAAAGTTTTTCTGCAAATCTATCATTTCTAAATCTAATTGTTTTTCATTGTAGTTAGATAGATTTATTGATTCAAATAGTTCAACATTTTCTTTTAGTTTTAATTTCATTTGAACATAAGTAAATGGCTCCATCAATTTACTACATTTCTTTAATTTTATCAATAATTTTTCTTTTCTACTTTGTAATAAATCTGTATAGTCGCTAAGGCTAAATATCTTCTTTTCTCTTCTTAAATTGCCTTGCATAAATTCTTTTCTTAATATCTGGCTATCGTTCATTATTTCGTCAATTCTTTTTATTTCTATACTTATTTTTTTCTTTTCGTCAGCCAATTCTTGTAAATATTGTTTCTTATTAGTTATTTTTTCTAAATCTTTGCGTATTATCTTTTCTATTTTTATAAAATCTTTTAGTTTTTTGTTGTCATTTTTTATTTCTTCTAAAATACTTATTTTATATAAACTGGTTAAAATTTTTTGAGTTAACTCTTCTCCATAGTTTAGTTTTAATCTTAATTCTAATTCTTCTACAAAATCCGATTCTTCACTTCTATCTATTTGTTCTTGTAAGAACTCATTTCCAACTAATATCTTTATATTCTGATACACTACATTGCATATATAATTTTCAATTTCTTCTGTAACTACATTCCAAGACCATCCATCAAAATCTCTTACAATTTCTTCCGCATCAATCACTTTGCCTTTATTTAATAATTTTTCTAATGGTCTTTTTAGAAAGCCATATTTTGTTTTTATCTTTAGTCTGTTTTTTTCTAAGTTATACAATCCATAACAAACTGTTTTTTCATTAGGATATGAAATTATTTTATTATTTTCTACAATAAATTTTTTGTCTCCTAATTTTGTTTCTTCATTTAGTTTTGGTTTTACTAATTCTATTTCATTACAATCCTCTTCTATTATTCTTAACATCTCTCCAAGCATATCTTTTTTACCATTTGTATGAACTTTCACTTTGTTATAATCATCATATGCAGTTTCCATTTTGTACAAAATATTAAGAAGGATATTCTTAGTACCTTCTGAAAAAGATTTTTTTTCTAATATTTTTTCTAGTTCATTATTATAATCTCTTATATTTAATTTAGAAAAAATCTCTTCTCTTCCCAAGATACTTATACCCTTCTTTCTCTAATAATTATTCTTCTGATTCTGTTTCTACAGGTTTTGCCATTTTTAATTCTTGCCATTGTTCTTTTGAAACTAATACCTGTCTAGGTTTGCTTCCTTCATAACCAGAAATTATTCCCCTCGCCTCCATTTGGTCTATAATTCTTCCTGCTCTTGCATATCCAACTTTAAATCTCCTTTGTATAAATGATGCTGATGCTTGACCTAAGTCTACAACAGTATCAATTGCCTCCATTAAGAATGGATCTGTTTCATCATCGTCTTGTTCATCTAACTCTTTGTCCGTACTATTTGCTCTCTCTATTTTTTCCAATACATCTTCACTATATGTAGGTCCACCATTTGCTTTTAAGAAGCTTACAATTTTTTCTACTTCGCCATCAGATACAAATGCTCCTTGTATTCTTATTGGTTTTAAAACTCCTGTTGGGAAAAATAGCATATCTCCCTTTCCAAGCAGCTTCTCTGCTCCTGCAGAATCTAATATTGTTCTTGAATCTACTTGTGATGTTACTGCAAATGAAATTCTACTTGCTATATTGGCTTTAATAATACCTGTAATTACATCAACAGAAGGCCTTTGTGTTGCAATTACTAAATGCATTCCAGCTGCTCTTGCCATTTGAGCTAGTCTACATATTGCATCTTCTACATCATTCTTAGCTACCATCATTAAATCTGCAAGCTCATCTATTATTATTACTATTTGTGGCAATTTTCCTTCTGTTCCTTCTTTTTCTAGAGTTTCATTATATCCTTCTATATCTCTAACATTTTTTTCAGCAAACAAATGATATCTATTTACCATTTCTTGTACAGCCCAAGAAAGTGCTCCAGCTGCTTTTTTAGGATCTGTTACAACTGGTATTAATAAATGTGGTATACCGTTATATACAGAGAGTTCAACAACTTTTGGATCAATCATTACAAGTTTTACTTCACTTGGTTTTGATTTATATATTATACTTGTAATTAATGTATTTATACAAACACTTTTTCCAGAGCCTGTACTTCCTGCAATTAGTACGTGTGGCATTTTTGCTATATCTGTAACTACAGCTTCTCCTGCTGCATTTTTTCCTAAGGCAAATGATAATTTTGATTTTGCCTTTTTAAATTCATTACTATCTATAATATCTCTTAAATGTACAATTTCTTTTTCTTTATTTGGTATTTCTATTCCTACTGCTTGCTTACCTGGAATTGGAGCTTCAATTCTTATTGTTTCTGCCGCTAGACTAAGTGCTATGTCATCTGCTAAATTTGCTATTTTATTTACTCTAACTCCTTCTGCTGGCTTTAATTCGTATCTAGTAATTGAAGGTCCTACTGAAACATTTTCTACTTTTGCAG
>CALYZR010000126.1 GCA_945610215.1 uncultured Clostridium sp.
TCTGCCTCATGAATAAAAGCTATTTCATCAGGTGGAATACCTTTTTGAATTAGCTTTTTCTTTAACTCATTATATACATCTGTAAATTCTTCTTTTTCATATCCTTTCAAGTCTTTTGGAGTTGATAAATCACAGAATACAAGTTGTGTTGATTTCTTATCACTATTTTCATTCCATATTCTATAAACATTTTCTGCACATGAATTTACTTTACTACTTTCTGAATCTGGTAATAAAGGATTCATAAGTCTTTGGTCTAATGCTAGTTTTCTACCCTCATTTGTAATTTTAAGCATATTATCTTCTGTTGCATCAACTGTTCCTGACCTTATTTTCTCTGCTCTTTCTCCTAAAGCCTTTACCATTTCTTGTTGTATTTCACTAGGTTTTACTACTACATTTATATTTTCAAATTCTGGTGTTGGCAAATTTAATGTTTCAGCAGTTTGAATATCTGCTACTTCTTTAAACATAGACATTAACTCTGGTAAATTATGAAATTTAGCAAATCTTGTTTTTGCCCTATATCCTGTACCCTCTGGTGCAAGTTCTATTGCAGTTACTGTTTCTCCAAATGTACTTGCCCAATTATCAAAATGTTCTAAACTATTTTCTTTTAGTCCAGAATATTGTAAATATCTTTGCATTGTATAAAGTTCTGCCATTGAGTTACTTACTGGTGTTCCAGTAGCAAATACAGAACCTTTGCCTCCTGTAATTTCATCTAAATATCTACATTTCATAAAAAGGTCGGAAGATTTTTGTGCTTCAGTTTGTGCTATTCCACCAACATTACGCATTTTCGTATATAAAAACAAATTCTTATAATTATGAGCTTCATCAACAAATAATTTATCTACACCTAATTCTTCAAATGTTACAACATCATCTTTTCTTTCTTCCTTATGTAATTTCTCTAATCTAGTTTCTAATGATTTTCTTGTTTTCTCCATTTGTTTAATAGTATAGTTTTCTCCTCTGTTTGATTTTTCAGAGGCAATTCCTTTTGTAATATCACTTATTTGTTCTTCTAATAATGCAATTTGTCTTTCTATTGACATTGGTATTCTTTCAAATTGTGAATGTCCAATAATTACTGCATCAAATTCTCCTGTTGCTATCCTACTACAAAATTTCTTTCTATTTTTGGTTTCAAAGTCTTTTTTAGTAGCAACTAAAATATTGGCACTTGGATAAAGTTGCAAAAACTCACTTGCAAACTGCTCTATAATATGATTTGGAACTACAAATAAAGACTTATTACATAAGCCTAAACGCTTACTTTCCATTGCAGCTGCAACCATCTCAAAAGTCTTTCCTGCACCTACTTCATGTGCTAATAATGTGTTATTACCATATAAAACATGTGCTACTGCATTAAGTTGATGTGTTCTTAATTTTATCTCTGGATTCATTCCTACAAACCCTATATGAGAGCCATCATATTCTCTTGGTCTTATGCAATTAAATTTATCATTATAAAGTCTTACTAAATGATTTCTTCTTTCTGGATCTTCCCATACCCAATTTAAGAATGCTTCTTTTATTGCGTCTTGTTTACTACAAGCTATTGCAGTTTCTTTTCTGTTTAATACTCTTTGTTTTCTGCCCTCATCATCTATAAATGTATCAAATATTTTTACATCTTTTAGATTAAGTGTCTGTTCTATTATTTTATATGCATTTATTCTTGATGTACCATAAGTTGTATATGCTTTTACATTGTTTCTATCATTACTTTTTCCATCAATATACCATTCAGCAGTTATATTAGAATATTTAACATGAATATCCCATCTGTTATAACTTGGTGTATCTAATAATTCAAAAATAAACTTTCTAATGATTTCTGGAGGTATCCATGTTGAGCCTAACTTAATTCCAATTTCACTTGCAGTAAGGTCTTTTGGAATAACCTCTTTTAATTTTTCAACATTTATATTAAAACTAGAATCTTCTTTTGCAAATTGTTCTGCAACTTTTAGTTTTTCTCTAACATTACCAGATAAATATTCATCAGCAGTTACCCAATTATTTGTATTTTCATAATCAGGTACTTTAAATATAACACCCTCTAAACTATTTATTATTTCTTCTTTGTCTATCTTGCATAATTGTTGCATATAATCTAAATCAACTTTTGCCTTATCTTGTATAGATAAAATCAAAGCCTCATCTGGAGTATCTACTTGTAATACTTTCTTTTTAGCTTTTATAGTTCTTTTGCTAAATATATCAGCTTTTCCTACAAATTTACCCTCTCCATCTATCTTTTCAAGTGAGCATAATAAGAAATAACTACTATCATTAGAAAATGCTGTTTCATTTGCTCTTGAATTTATTAAGCCATATTCTTTTGTAAATCTATCATATAATTCATTTAATTTTGCTTGTGCAATATGAATTTCCTCATCTGAATAATCTTCCATTTGAAAATCAATTAATTCTCTTACCTGTTCTCTTAACAAAATTAAACCTTTTATTCTATTTTGTGCCGTTAAAGGTAACTCATCTTGTAATATCATTTTTGAATTTTCTCTAAAATACAATTTATCATCTACTATTGCATAAGAATAATTCTTAACAGTTGGAATTGCAGGTATTGATGTGTCTTCTTGTTCAATTTCATTTTCAATACTATTATTCTGTAATTCTCCATGTATATTAGTTATCGCATAATTTAATTGTTCTTCTAAATTTGTGTCTTCTTCTGCTTTACAAGTTGAATCATAGCCATAAGCAGTAGATACCATTTCCATTTTTCCTAATATCATATCTGGATTATCTACAAAATATTTATTCATTGTAATATTGTTTTCATCTCTATCAAGATATACCCAATCTGGCATTATATCGGTCAAATTTTCTCTTTTTTGTAAGAAGATAATATCTGATGTTACTTTTGTTCCTGCATTCTTTGTAAAAGTATTATCTGGTAATCTAATAGCACCTAAAAGGTCTGCTCTTTGTGCTAAATACTTTCTAACCTCTGGACTTGCTTTATCCATTGTTCCTTTTGAAGTAATAAATGCAATTACTCCTCCTGGTCTAACTTTATCTAAAGTTTTAGCAAAGAAATAATCGTGTATTAGAAAATTATTTTTATCATATCTTTTATCATTAACTTTGAAATCTCCAAATGG
>CALYZR010000127.1 GCA_945610215.1 uncultured Clostridium sp.
CTGGAATTATACATTTTCTAAATCCTAGCTTTTCTGCTTCTTTTATTCTTTTTTCTATTTGATTTACACTTCTTACTTCCCCTGTTAATCCAACTTCTCCTATTGCAATTACATCATTTGGTATTGGTATATTTTTATAGCTAGAACTTACAGCAAGAATTATTCCTAAATCTAGTGCAGGTTCATTTATTTTTATTCCACCAACTATATTTAAATAAACATCTTGATTTCCTAATGGTAAACCTGTTCTTTTTTCTAATACTGCAATTAACAATGTCAATCTATTATAATCTATACCATTTGCAGTTCTTCTTGGCATTCCAAACACACTTGTTGCAGTTAAGGCTTGTAATTCAACTAATATTGGTCTTGTACCTTCTATACTTGCTACAACAATCGATCCTGCTACATTTTCGTTCTTTTCTGATAGCAATGCAGAAGAAGGATTATCAATTTCGCACATTCCTATATCATTCATCTCAAACATTCCTATTTCATTTGTAGAACCAAATCTATTTTTTACACCTCTTAAAATTCTATATGAAAAATATCTTTCACCTTCTAAGTATAGAACGGTATCTACCATATGCTCTAAAACTCTTGGTCCTGCTATATTTCCATCCTTTGTAACATGTCCAATTATTATCGTTGTAATTTCTTGTTGTTTACACATCTTCATTATTCTTGCTGTTATTTCTCTTACTTGGCTAACACTGCCTGGTCCTGATGTTATTTCATCTGAATACATTGTTTGTATAGAATCTATTATAACTAACTTTGGATTTGTTTTTAATATTGCATCTTCTATTACATCTATATCTGTTTCTCCTAAAAATACGATATCGTTATTTTTTATAGCTAATCTATCTGCTCTTATTTTTATTTGTTGTGCTGATTCTTCTCCTGATACATATAGAACCTGTCCTTCTCCTTTAATTTTGTCGCATATTTGTAAAATTAAAGTAGATTTTCCAATCCCCGGTTCTCCACCAAGTAAGGTTAGAGAACCTTTAACAAGTCCTCCTCCCAATACTCTATCTAGTTCATTAAATCCTGTTTTTGCTCTAAGTATATCCTGTTTTTTTACGTCATCTAGTTTTACTGTTGTTGCAGTTTTTTTAATAGTTGATTTTCCACTAGATTTTAAATTAACTTTTTCTTCATAACAAGTATTCCATTCGTTACAAGCTGGGCATCTTCCAAACCATTTAGAAGATTCATTTCCACAATTGCTACAAACAAATATTGTGCTTGGTTTCGCCATTTTTTCTCTCCTTAATTAAAATATTCGTTTTATTTATATAATTTTTGTAATACATCTATAAACATTGCATGTGACCAACCTAAACCTATTACCCATTTTGCCTGCATCGTACTATTGTCTACTTGTTCTGCTAAATATCCATGTTCTGTTGCTGTTTTTACTACAAATTCAAAGCATTCTCTCGCTTTCTTTTTGTTTCCTACTTCTAAACAATATTCTGCCATCCATAAGTTTGCTATTACCCATGGATTTCCTCCTACATAGTTATCCCCTTCATATCTTAAATAGCCTCCTGTATATGTTCTTAATGTTAATTCTATCCTTTCTAATGTGTTTAACATTTTCTTTTCTTTTGGAGCTATTACTTTAAATGGTGTAACTAGACCTAATAAGCTTATATCCATTTTTTGGTCTTTATTTCTTATAAATGTTTTTTTGTTGTTGTCATATAAGTTTTTTAATATATAATTTTTAATTTCTACTAAATATTTTTTTAATACTTCTAATTCTTTTTCTATTTTTTCTATTTTTAATCTGTTTTTTTCAAACTCTGGTTTTAGTATTTCATATATCTTTATCATTGCTTCAAAACTTGAAAAGATTGCTGCAAGTGAGTATGTATGTATTCCTTCATTTTCTTCCCATAAGTCATAACTTTTATATTCTTCTTCTTTGCCATCTAAAACATTTTGTACATATTTTTTAAGAAATTTAGTAGCGCTTTCACTCATTCGTAATGTGTCTTTTAAAAACTTTACATTTTTTGTATGTTCATAGTGGTTGTAAATTCCATATATTACACTTGCTGTTTCGTCTATTTGATATCCCCAGCAAGGTGCTAAACTTCCATCTGTATAAAATCTTTGCTCCCACATGCCATTTTTACTTTGTGTCATTTTACAAAATGTTTTATAATATTTTTCTGTTTCTTTTGTCATTCCTAATATATCTAATGCATTACTTACAAAAATAGCATCTCTTGGCCAGCAATAAGAATATCTTCCACATTTTGTTCGATTCTCATCTATTTCTACTGCTGCTGATATTCCCCCTGTTGATTCGTTTGTAAGCAATGGATAAAGAAGTATTGTTCTTTTATATATTTTTTCTATTTTTTTCATGTAGTTAGTATTAGATTCTGGAAGTTTTATTGTGTCATGTTCTTTTATATATTTCTCCCAGTATCTTTTTGCTTTATCTAACTCTTTCTTTACATCTATATTTTTTGTTTCTTCAATTTTTGTTTCTATTTCTTTTATTGATGATCCACGAGAGATTGATATATATATATTTAATTCTTTTTCTTCGTTTGGTTTCAATACTCCCAAATCATAACAAATACTAGAATCATTTGACATTCCTATATAGTCTTTATCCCAGATTACTCCCTCTTTTATATTTGCTTTATTATTGTTTATTTGCGAAGTTTTTACTTTGCTATTTGAGCAAATGGTAAATGTATAATCATGCATATATTGTACTAAGCTATCATTAATATAATATCCACTTACTTGATTGTTGTCGTTTGTAAGTAGTGCCGAATGTATTATAAAACTTATATTTAAATCTATATTATTTTTATTTTTAAATTTGTATTTTTTTACAATTACATTTTTATTTATACATGCAAAATCTGTTTGTAAAATATTTAATTTAAAATATGTGTTTAATATGTTTGTATTTAGTATGTTTGTATCTTCTGTAAAAAATTGTTCATACTGATTATTTATATCATCATGTAAATAAATCATATTTGAATCATTTATTTTTACTCCTGTATGAAAAAAGTCTACAAATTGCCTGTAATCTGTATTTGGATAAAATATTCTTAATAGCTCTCCTTTCTTTGTGTAGCTTGCTGTTATTTCTTTATTT
>CALYZR010000128.1 GCA_945610215.1 uncultured Clostridium sp.
TTCTTTCTTTATATGGTAAAAGTTTTTTTATAACTTTTTCTTGGGTTTTTTCAGTCATCGGACCTAAGTAAATAAAATTTACATCTTGTGATACAAAAGCGGGTTCATCATTTAGTGCCGTTTCTATATATTCTTCTTCTGGAATACATTTTTTTAAATATTTTATATTACTTATATCTCCAAATAAATTACAAATCTCTGGAAACAATATTTCTATTTTCATATTACGCCTCTTTTTCATTTATTATTTCTATTACTTTTTTCTTTACTTCATCTCTTAAATGAATTGTATATACATCATACAAAATGTATATTGAATCAACATTTTGAATTTGTAGATGACTTGTTGCATCGATTTCATCTCTCATATTCACAATTCTTTCTTTTGGTACATCAGCCATTTGTAATCTAACATATGTATCCAAATTTCTTACTCCGGTTACTATAATTTGTTTAATGCTGTCGTCTTTTAAAAATTCATAATCAGCATCATAATGCCATGTAATGTTTTCTGAACTTGTTAAAGAATCATGAAAATCATCTAATATTAATATAACAGCTTTATTACCAGGTTCTTTTTTTATATAATCAAACACTCTAGAACATGCAATAGGATTCATTCCTTTTGCTAAATGTGTTACTATTTTCTTTCCTTTTATTGTTTCTTCAGCATATCTTGTTTCTACAATTTTTTGTTTTTTTAATGAGTTGTTTACTTGTTCAGCAGTTAAGCCAAATTGTCTAAGTAATGCTATAACTGCAACCATATTATATATATTAATAATATTATCTGTAATCAAATCATATTGTTCTTCGTTACCGTCTACATTCATAGTCATTTTCTTTTCTGTTAAATTAATATTTGTTACTTCATAATCAATTTTTGGAGAGCCAAAATCACAATTACTACAATGTGCTCGTCCTATATGATTATATCTAACAAAATCATAATTTAATTTGCTATTACACTTTGGGCAGATTGCAATATCATTTACGATATTTATACATTTATCTGTATCGGTATCCAACCTATCAATGCCAAAATATACTCTTTGGTTAGTAGGAGCAATATTGCTTGAAATTAAGTCATCACCATTTAAAATTAATTTTGTTTCTTTTGGAATATACTTTGTTAAAATTTCAGATATAAATTCTGTATGAGCATTTCTTAACATTGAATCTCTAAATAAATTTGTACAAACAAGATATGTTGGTGTTATATATGGATATACCTTATTTGAGCTTCTTTCATCTACTTCTAGAACAGCAATATCTTTTTTGGTCTTTCCCATAAAATTAGAACCTTTTATAAAAGTTGTTGCAATTCCTGAATTTACATTTGAACCTAATTTATTATCTATAAAATTATAACTGTTATCTTTTAGCACATCTTCTATCATGTTGCAAACAGTTGTTTTTCCATTTGTACCTGTTACAGCAATAATTGTTTTAGGTTTGTCAATTCTTGTCATAAAGTCTGGGCATATAGATAAAGCAAATTTGCCTGGAAAAAATGATGCATTTCTTCTTAGTAGTTTTAATAATTGCATTCCTATTTTTGCTCCCCATAGAGCTATATAAAATTTTATTGTTTTTTTCATGTTTTGTTTTGTCCCCTTACACCATAAAAAGCAATTACAACGCCATTATTATAATTGCTTTTTACACTATTATTTTAATACTTCTTGTATTGATTCTTTTATAATGTTTAAGCCTTTTAAAAGTAAATCTTTTTCGATTACAAGTGATGGCATTATTTTTAAAACAGAGTCAGAACTTCCTGCTAATTCTATAATCATTTTTTTCTCAAAGCACTTATCAAGCACTTCTCTTGATAGTTTTCCATCATTAAATTCTATTCCCCAAGTAAGTCCTATTCCTCTAATTTCCATATTTTCTTTTAATAATGGTTTTATTTCTTTGTTTAGGAATTCTTTTACTATTTTTTCTTTTTCTTTTACTTGTTTTGGAATATCTTGTTCCACTGTCATTTCTAAAGCTGCAAGTGCTGCAACCATTGAAAGTTGAGCACCTCTAAAAGTTCCATTATGCTCCCCAGGTTTAAATTCATCTAATTCTTTTTTGAATAGAGTAATCGCAAAAGGAAGCCCATAACCTCCTATTGATTTTGACATGCACACAATATCAGGTACGATGTCAGCTCTTTCAAAAGAAAAAAATGTTCCACTTCTTGAGCATCCAATTTGTACTTCATCACAAATTAATAAAATATCATATTTATCGCAAAAAGATCTTAAATCTTTTAGGAAATCTTTACTAAATACATGAATCCCACCTTCTTGTTGTACTGTTTCTATTATAATTGCTGCAGGCTTTTCATATCCAGAGTGGTCATTTGTTAATAATTCTTCCATATATCCTATAGTATTAAAATTTCCTCCCATTGAATATGGAGCGGGTATATGTACAGTATATTCTAATGGAACTCCCGCTGCCTTTCTTGCTGCTTCTTCTGTAGTTAAAGCTAATGCTCCTAATGTCATTCCGTGAAAAGCTCCAGTAAATCCCCAAATATATGGTCTTTGTTTTACTTTTCTTGCTAATTTTAATGCTAATTCGATAGAATTTGTTCCTGTTGGACCAGGGAAAGCAATTTTATAATCTAAATTACGAGGTTTTAATATTTTTTCTTCTAAATAACTAATAAATTTTTCTTTTGGAAGAGTATACATATCTAATGCATGCATAATCCCGTCTTCTTCTAGGTAATCTATTAGTTTTTGTTTGATATAATCTGGATTATGTCCATAATTTAATGCTCCTGCTCCATCAAAAAAATCTAGATATTCATTTCCATCAATATCCTTGCAGATTGAACCTTTAGCTGACACAAATTCAACTGGCCATTTTCTACAGTAACTTCTAACATTTGATTCATATTTTTCAAATACTTCTTTTATTTTAATCATCCCTTTAAATTTATAATTTTTTCTAATTATATAATAAGTAATAAAATTTAACAATACAAATTTAAAACTAATTATTTTCTTACTCATAATCTACAACATTTATCCATTTGCTTAAGAATTCTTGTTCTTCTTCTCTTCCTTTACTCATCTGAGTTGCAGCAACTATTGGTATCCATCTTTGAATATTTGCTTTTGATATTACTG
>CALYZR010000129.1 GCA_945610215.1 uncultured Clostridium sp.
TGAAGTAAATCAAGATATTTATAATTTATTAGATAAATTTGAATTAGATGATTTTATAAAACATAAATCTGAAATTAAAAGATATACATCGGATGAGTATTTACATTCTATTTCTAGAGAAGAAGAAAAAAAGGAAGATTCTATCAATGTAGAAGTAGATTCTCCTAATGAACCTGAACAAAAAGAACATCAAGAAAAACAGCCACAAGAAATATATTCAGATTTAGCTAAGCAAGCTGCTGCTTATAGTGCACTTGTTACAATTTCTCAAAAGCCAAAGAATGTTGATGAAATGTTTAAATGGGTATATAAAAATAGTTCTATTAAATTTAATGATAAATATAAAGAGCTTATTCTAAATGCTACATATTTAGACTACTCTCCAACTTACTTAAAAAATTTAAAAACACCTGATTTAAATATAAATAATAAATCTCTTTCTTATGAAGAGTTTAAAGAAATGGATGATATTAAAAAATATGCAATAATTAGTTATTTTAATTTATTGCTTCCACCAGATAAAGCAATTTCTAATAATTTTTTTAATGCTTGTATAAGTACAGTTTATACAAAGTCTGAAAAAGCTAAATATGCAAATAATTCACTAAATGAAATCAAACAAGAAAATCTAATAGATGGCATAGAAATAAAATTGTCTAAATCTGATGCAGAAAAGGAAATTAATATACCAGAAATTAAAAACCAGAATATACCAAATGTTGATAAAAGAGAATTTCCAAGTAGTAGCTCTGAAGAAATAAAAGCTAAACAAACTGATCCTGCAGAAAAATTACAAGAATTTGCGCCTAATGAACTAGAACAAAAAAAATCAGGAAAAGAAAATGAAGAAAAAATAATAGTTGCTGTTCCTCCTGTTTTAGCTAGTTTAGCAGAAGAAGAATCAAAAGCAGATGAACAAGTATTACCTCACCCCATAGAGACTGAACCCGAAAAACAGGAAATTAAAGTGGAAAACAAGGAAAATGAAAATACAGTTATAAATTCAGAAATAGAAGAAGAAAAGGGTATAATTATAGACTTAGAAACAGAAAAAGAACCTGTTAAAAATGAAAACAACGATAATATAAATTTAGTTTATGATGTTTTAGAAGAACAAGAAGATATAACTGAACCAATAAAAAATCCTGAAATTACTGAAAGCAAACCTTTACAACAGAAAGAAATTATAACTGTTTCTCCATTATTTTTCTCTGTTATAAATAATAAGGATAAACAAGCACAAATAGTTAAAAACATAGATAATCATGTAGACGAATATGTATTATCAGTTCCTAAAACAAATTCTGATCATATACAAACAAAGCAGAAAAATGATTGGTAATATTAAAATATTAAAAATCCAACAAAAGAGGACTTACCTCTTTTGTTGGATTTTTTTAATGTTCATATATGTTTCCTATATCTGTTCTATAATCTAATTTTTCATCTATGTTTCCTTTTATTGCATTATATACTTTTTCTTTTGCTTCTTGCAATGTACTTGCAGAAGTAGTTAACCCAAATAATCTAGAGTTGCTTACTGATGAATATTTATTCTCTTCTATATTTTTTGTATTTGCAAAGTATATTTTTACACCTTGTTTTTCTATTTCTTTCTTATTCATTGTAAATATTAATGGTTCTTTTCTATTTTCTACTGCATATTCCTTTGTAACTATATATACTGTAAATGTGCATTCTTTTTTAAATTTACAATTGTCTGGATTTAATGTTTTATTAAATATATTTTCCATTACCTCTGTAAATGGTGTTTCTAGTGAATTCAATACATTCAATGCTTCTGGGTCCCCAAATCTAGAATTGAATTCTATAAATTTTATTCCTTTATTTGTTTTAAAAAAGCCTCCATATATAACTCCATTAAACTCTAAACCATGTTTATTTATATATTTTAATGTTTCTTTTATTAATTCGCTACATTCGTCTATATCTTTTTGCTTTAAAAATGGTAACATTCCATCTTCAAAACTTAGGCAACCCATTCCACCTGTTCCAGGTCCTTTGTCTTCATTAAATCTATATGGATAATCAAATGTTATAGGTGTAACTACAATATTTTCTCCATCTGTTAATGCCATTACTGTAAATTCTCTTCCCTCTATCTTATCCTGAATAATTACATTCCCACTTAATTCTAAACAGCTCTTTGCATATTCAAAACCTTCTTCTTTTCCTTTAAAGTGTATTCCACCAACTTTTACACCTTTTCCTCCTGTTAAGCCTTCTGGTTTTACTACAAAACTATCATCTTCATATTTGTCTATTATATTTTTTAATTCAATCTCATTCGTTATATTATAGTTTTTTATTATCATTTCTGGAGCTAGTTTTTCTACAATATCTAACGCGTAAGTTTTACTCCATTCTATTTTAGCTCCTTTTGATGTTGGTCCAAAAGTTTTTAGTCCTAATTCTCTTGCTACATCTATTAAACCATCTTGTAGCAAATTATCACTACTTATTAAACATACTTCAATATTATTTTCTTTTATAAAATTTGATACTATTTCTTTATTAAATGGATCTGCTACAATATATTTGCCATTTGATTTTTTTACCATTTCTATTATAGTAGGATTTTCATATGGACATACTGTATATAAACTATATCCTTTACTAATATATTCTGCTAAAACAGCTTCTCTTCCACCATTACCTAATAATAAACATTTCTCCATTTTGATTCTCCTCCTAATTATTTTACAAATTGTAATTTGTTTTATTTTATCAATATTAAAAAACTTTTTCAATATTTATTTTTTTAAATCAGTGTAATAAAACTGTAATAAAAGTTTAACATTTGTGAAATATGTTTTGTTGTTTTATATTGTATAATTATTACATACCAAAGATTTTAAAGGAGTTACGAATGAGTGCTAATTCTAGACTAAAAAAAGAGGGTATCGAAATTGTAGAGCAATTAGATACTTTAAAAGTTAATACAATTGCAATTAGTATAGCAAGTAAACTATGTCTCGCTTTTCCAGAACATAATCTAAATAAAAGCGAGTTATTTACGTCTCTTTCTAGAATTAATATGTATGTTGCAAAGATGCCGGAAGATTCATCTGGTGCAAAATATTTCTATAAAAACAAATTATTTTCA
>CALYZR010000130.1 GCA_945610215.1 uncultured Clostridium sp.
TATAATCTCAGAAAAATCTATTTTTTTATTAGTCTACTAATTTGGGTTCACTTCATTAAAAATCTCTATTTTTTATGTATATATTTTAAAATTATTTTTAATGTCTGAAATGTCTCATTCCTGTAAATATCATAGCCATTCCATATTCATTACATTTATCTATTGATTCTTGATCTTTTTTAGCTCCTCCTGGTTGTATTATTGCAGTGATACCTGCCTCATGAGCTGCTTCTACGCAATCAGAGAATGGGAAAAAGGCATCTGATGCAAGGACTGCACCTTTTGTTACTCCTTCTCCTATTAATTCATTTGCATGTTCGATTGATTGTTTTGTTGCCCAAATTCTGTTTACTTGTCCTGGACCAATTCCTATTGATTGCTTATCTTTTCCAAGTGCTATTCCATTTGATTTGGTGTATTTTACTATTTTCCAAGTAAATAGCATATCTTCTAATTCTTTTTCTGTTGGTTTTCTATTTGTTACTACTTCATAATTATCTAATAATTTAGAATCAATTGTTTGAAGAATTATTCCACCATTTATTTTCTTTATATCATATGAACCTTCTGGTTGTTTTACAGTAATACTTGGCAATAAAAGTATTCTTAAATTTGATTTTTGCTTTAAAATCTCTAAAGCTTTTTCTTCATATGCTGGAGCAACAATAACCTCTAAAAAAATTTCTTTCATTTCGTTTGCCATTTTTTCTGTTATTTCTCTGTTGCAAACTACTATTCCTCCAAATATTGATGTTCGGTCTGCCTCAAAAGCTTTTTTCCAAGCTTCATATATATTACTACCACTACCTACTCCACATGGATTACCATGTTTACATGCTACAACTGTTGGTTCATCAAATTCTTTTAATAATTCTAGAGCTCCGTTTGTATCATTTATATTGTTAAATGATAATTCTTTTCCGTTTAATTGTTTTGCAATTGTTAAAGAGCCATCACATTTTCCTATCTCTTTATATAAAGCACCTATTTGATGAGGATTTTCTCCGTATCTCATTTCTTGAACTTTTTCATATGTTAAAGTTAATTCTTGTGGTAAACTTTCATCTTTTCTTTCATCTTTTAAATATTTACAAATCATTGCGTCATAGCTTGCTGTATGTTCAAAAACTTTATTCATTAGATAAAATTTTGTATCTAATGAAACTTCTCCTTTTTCTTTTAGTTCTTTTAGAACTTTTTCATAATCTTTTGGATCTGTAATTACTGTAACATCTTGATAATTTTTAGCAGCACTTCTTAGCATTGTTGGTCCACCTATATCAATGTTTTCAATTGCTTCTTGTCTTGTTACTCCTTCTTTTAAAATAGTTTCTTTGAAAGGATATAAATTAACAACAACAAAGTCTATTGTGTCTACATTTAATTTTTTTAATTGCTCCATATGTTTTGGATTGCTTCTCATTGCTAAAATACCTGCATGAACTTTTGGATGAAGAGTTTTTACTCTGCCATCTAGGCACTCTGGAAATCCTGTTAAATCAGAAATTTCAACAGCTCTAACTCCTTCTCCTTTTAGTTTTTTGTAAGTTCCCCCTGTCGAAATAATTTCAACGCCTAAATTTTCTAATTCTTTTGCAAATTCTACAATTCCTGTTTTGTCAGAAACACTAATTAATGCTTTCAAAATCTTACCTCCTTTTTTATTTTACTTAATATACAAGTGTGCCTGTTCCATCTTCAAATGTTGATTTTACTAAAATAGGAACTTTGTTTTCTTTTGCCATTCTCACACATTTTGAATGTAAAACTTTTGCACCATTTTCAGCCATTTCTATCATTTTATCATACGTTATTTGATCATATTTTACTGCATCTAAATTTTTATTAGGATCCTTTGAATATACACCATCAACATCAGTATATATGATTAGCTTTTCAGCATTTAAGTAACTTGCTAAAGCTACAGCTGTAGTATCAGATCCTCCTCTTCCAAGTGTAGTTATATCACCATATTCATTGATTCCTTGGAAGCCAGCTACAACTACAATCTTTTTCTTTGATAATTGCTCCTTAATTTTTTCAGTATTTATATCAATTATGTCTGCATTACCATATTCATTATTAGTTTTTATTGGAACTTGCCAACCAGTATACGAAATAGCTTCATATCCTAATTTATTTAAACACATTACAAGTTTTGCAATTGTTATTTGCTCTCCTATAGAAAGTAGAACATCATGTTCTCTACTACTAGCAGTTTTGGTTATTTCTGCTTCTTCTTTTACTAGATTGTCTGTAGTTTTGCCTTGAGCAGATACAACAACCACCATTTCTTTTTTATTATTATATTCTTTTATTATGTGTTCACAAACTTTTAATAATCTTTCTGTATTTGAAACAGAAGTTCCTCCGAATTTTTGTACAATTATGCCCATATATTGGTACCTCTTATCTTTACTTTATGCGAATAAAATCTAAGTTTAGATTTTATTAATTTTAGTTTTATTTAGTTTGTTTATTCCATCTTAAATAGCTTTCCATAAATCCATTTAAATCTCCATTCATTACAGCTTCAACGTTTCCAACCTCATGATTAGTTCTATGATCTTTTACCATCGTGTATGGGCAAAAGACATATGAACGAATTTGGCTCCCCCATGCAATATCTTTTTGAACACCTTTTAGGTCTTCAATTTTTTCCTTTTGTTCTCTTTCCTTTAACTCTAGAAGTTTGGATTTTAACATTTTCATTGCTGTTTCTTTATTTTGAATTTGAGACCTCTCGGATTGACATGAAACAACAACATTAGTAGGAATATGTGTTATTCTAACTGCTGAGTCTGTTTTATTTATATGTTGTCCTCCTGCTCCGAGAAGCTCTATAAGTATCAATTCTCAAATCATCTGGATTTATATCTAATGTTACATCTTCTGATATTTCTGGTAATACTTCTAAAGATGCAAAAGAAGTATGCCTCCTTCCACCACTATCAAAAGGAGAAATTCTTACTAACCTATGTACTCCCATTTCACCTTTTAAATAGCCATATGCATATTCGCCAGAAATTAAGAATGTAACACTTTTTATTCCAGCTTCGTCTCCTTCTAAATAATCTAATTCTTTTACATTATATCC
>CALYZR010000131.1 GCA_945610215.1 uncultured Clostridium sp.
TTATCTTTTAATACTTTGGCAAATGCGCCAAATTGTATTCCAAAGTTTCCATTATCACCAACAGGCCATAATACTACTTTACCATCTGATACTGCACTAGAAGATGATAATGCAATAGATACTACGTATATCAATGGATACAAGCACATTAATGCAAATAATGTTAAAAGAATATATGATAATAATTTAAAAGCTATTTCTATTGTTTCTAATATCTCATCTTTTATTGAACCAGTATAAGCTAAATTTAGTGCAACGCTTTCGTCTTCGAACTTTGGCCATAAAACTCCTGGTGTATCTAATAGTTCAATGTTGTTTGCTATTCTTACCCATTGTTTTTGTTTTGTAACACCTGGTTTGTTACCTACAACAGTTGTTTTTTTGTTACACAATCTATTAATTAATGATGACTTCCCTACATTTGGTATCCCAAGTATTAATACCCTTATATTCTTCTTTATCCTTCCTTTTAGTGCTGCTTTTTGCATTTCTTCTTCCATTATATTTTCTATTTGTTTTAGAATTTCTTTTACTCCTTTTCCTAAATTTGCATCACATGCAATTGCAACTATATTGTTGTTTCTATAATATTCAATCCATTTTTTTGTTTCTCTATCTTCTGCTAAATCGCTTTTGTTTAATAATACTATTCTTTTTTTGTTTTGTACTATTTTTTGTATGTCTGGATTTCTACTTGATTTTGGTATGCGTGCATCTAGTAGTTCTATAACTACATCTATTAGTTTTAAATCTTCTATTATTTGTTTCTTTGTTTTTAACATATGACCTGGGTACCAATTGATATTAGTTTTATTTTCGTTCATTTTTTCACTTCCTTTATTTGTTAATTCTTTCACATTCTTTTATATTATAACATATCTTTGCACGACAAAAAAAGGCATTTCTGCCTTTTTTCTAGAATTTATATTGGTTTTTGTCTGCTCTATCATCAAATTTTCTATCATATTCTTCATTTCCATAAAACCAATCTGTTTTTTTATTCCTTGTAGCACTTTTTCTATCTTTATTAATTGCAATATCTAGTACTGTTAAAAGTGGTATTATTACACCTATTATTGAAACAAATAATGTTGCATACCCTGTAACTTCTGTTTGTCCACTTTGTGTAACTGCTGTAAGTTGATTGTATATATCTGTTCCAAAATATAATCCATAAGATATAAAATAAATTAATGCTCCTGTAAGTTTCCTTTTGATAATAAGTGCAAAACATATTAATGTTATAAACAATAATATTATTTCTATTGTTGGATTTAATGGTTGAATAGGAAAATCTTTTTGCATACTATTTAAAAGTGCAACAACAACTCTAAATATCCAAAATATTCCTCCAGCCATTGTTATTAAATAACTAAAAACACTTGTCATATGTATTCCTCCTAAAATATTTTACAAATGTATTTTATCATATAGTTTTTTAAATTACTATATCTCTTTTTAATAATTTATTTTCTATTATGCCTATTCCTACAAAACATTTATTATTATATATTTTATATATGTCATTTGGTAAATCATATGTTAATTTTACTCCATTTAAAAATAATTCTAATTTTTTATCATTTAGCTCGATACTGTTTTTCTCTTTAAAGATTTCTTCAATTTTTATTAACTTTTGCTCCACATTTTGTATATTTATATCATCTAATAAAAGTGAGTTTTCTATTTTAAATTCATTTATCTTTGTTCTTTGTAATTCTTCCATATAACCTACGGTTTCAAGTTTTTTAGATATATCCTCACATAGTGTTCTTATATATGTTCCTTTTGAACACTCTACTTCGATTTTTATCTTGTTATATTTATATTCTAATAGTTTTATTTTATATATTTCTATATCTCTAGGTTCAATTTTTACTTCTTGTCCTTCTCTTGCATATTCATAAAGTTTTTTGCCTTTCACTTTAATTGCTGAATATATTGGTGGTAGCTGTTTTTGCTTGCCTAGAAAATCTGTTAAAACTTGTTCTATTTCTTCTTTTTCTAATTTTTTTGGAACTTTTTTTGTTTCTATAACTTGTCCTTCACTGTCTCCTGTGTCCGTCTTTTCTCCTAGTTTAATTGTTGCTATATATGTTTTATTATGTTCTATTAAATATTTTGATATCTTTGTTGCTTTTCCTACCAAAATTGGCAAAACACCGGTAGCATTTGGATCTAGTGTACCGGTGTGTCCTACTTTTTTTATATTTAACTTCTTTCTTATAACATTTACAACATCATGTGAAGTAAAACCTTTCTGTTTGTTTATTATAATTACTCCGTCCATTGTTTTCCCCTATTTCAAGTATTTTTTACATTCGTCTATAACTTTTTGTTTTGCTTGTTCAAATGGTAGATTTATATTTCCTCCTGCTGCTCTTATATGTCCTCCTCCAGAGAACATTAAACATATATCAGCAACATTCACATATTCATTTGAACGTAAAGAAATTTTATATCCATCATCCTTTTCCCTAAAGAATATTGATACTTCAACTCCTTCAATATCTCTCCCCATTTCTACTATTCCGTCATAATCATTTATTCCTGCTTTTACTTTTTCTTCATCTTCTTTTGTTATATATGTAAATGTAATTTTTCCATTTTCAAAAAATTCAATTCTATTCATTGCAATTCTTCTTAATTCAAATTGAGTTTTTGATATTGTTTGCATAACCTTTTTATATATATCAGATACTTTTACACCTTTGTTTAATAATTCTGCTGTAAATTCAAAAGTCTCTGTTGTTACTCCCGAATACTTAAATCCACCTGTATCTGTAATTATTCCTGTTAACAAACATGTTCCTATTTCTTTATTAATTATTACTCCTAATGCTTCTAGTACTATAATTAGTATTTGACAACATGCTGGTGCTGCTGGATTTACAAAGTTATAATCTGCAAACATCGTATTTGCACTATGATGATCGATTGATATTTTTGTATTTGCATCTTCAAAATATTTTGCAAATCCATTTAATCTTTTTATATCTCCACAGTCTAATGCTATTGCTAAATCATAAACTTCATTTCTATCCATTTTTTCTAATATCAACTTGCATATTTT
>CALYZR010000132.1 GCA_945610215.1 uncultured Clostridium sp.
TGGAATAGACTGTTGCCCTGTTGCATTCATGTATTTTCTCATATTTTTATCCATCAATTGGGTAGTTTCTATAAATATTTTTTTACTTATTTCTTCTAGGTTTGATATTCCGTATAAAGACATGTAAATTGTAGTATATTGCTTTCCATTTAATTGTAGTGAATCTATTTTATTTCTTATTTTATTATTCCAAAAATAAGTTTTTCCACTACCCCATTCACCATTTATCATTATGGCATAATCTGTATAATCTGCTCTCACATAATCTAATATACTTTCTACTAAATCTTCCATATTTCTCTCCTTCTACAAAGTTCATTTAATTCTTTGCATTAATCTTTCGCAATTGTTAAGACTCCAACTGTCTTTGCACCAGCTTTTTTTAAAATTTTACTACACTCATTTGCTGTGCTACCTGTCGTATATATATCATCTAATAATAAAATGTCTTTACCTTTTATTTTTTCTGAATTTAAAATTTTAAAAGCTCCTTTTATATTCTGTACTCTTTTTTTCTTATTTAATTTACTTTGAGCAATGGTATTTTTATTTTTTACTAGTACATTGTTGCAAAGTTTTATATTTAAACATTTTGATATTTTGTTTGCTATTAATTGTGTTTGATTATATCCTCTTTGTGCTTTTCTTTTTTTATGTATAGGAACTGGAATAATTATATCATATTTTTTTAAAAGTCCACATATTTTTTCATTTTTTAATATTATTTTTGCAAATGTATTATTCATATATGCTTTATCTCCAAATTTATATTGTATTATTTTTTCTCTAAATATTCCTTCATATTTAAAAATGCTAATTAATTCTTCAAAATATCTGTTTTGTGGTTTTATAATTATGTTTATTTCATACTTTTTTATCTTGTTTTTGCATCTATTGCAGAGTTCATTTTTACATATTTTATTGCAAAATCCGCATACATTTGGATATACTAATTCTAATAAATTAATCATGCTTGTCCTCCTTAATTTCAATTTTTTTTGATTAAACTCTTGTAATATTTTTTTATTTGTGCTAAACTAATATTTAGTCAGTTTATTAGGTAAATAATAGGAGGTGCTCATAATATTATGGCAAGATGTGAAATTTGTGATAAATCAATAAATTTTGGAAACAAACTAAGTATTACTCGTTCTCATATAAGTAAAAGAACAACTAGAACTTGGAAACCAAATTTAAGAACTATTAAAACAATAGTTGATGGTCAACCAAAAAAAGTTAAAGTATGTGCTAAATGCCTACGCTCAGGCAAAGTACAAAAAGCATAAAAATAGGTTTTTTAACCTATTTTTTTATGCCTTTTATAATAAAAAATTCATTTAAATTCTTTATTATGTACAATTCTAATTTTAGCAACTATTTTACGCCAAAAATCAATTTTACTATTCCCCTCAAAAATTTAGGAACCTTTTTTACTACAACAGTCATTTAAAGCACTCTCCTTTATTCAATAATATTATTTTATTTTTTAACAAGAAAGCCATGCTATTCCCACTACTACAATGGTAATACCTATAATAAATAGCCAACCTGTAAAAGGAAGTAATATAACTAATAATACTCCGCAGTCCAAAGCCAATCAAACATACTGCTAATGTTTTTTTAAATAACTTTAACATTATTACCTCCTCTATTTACTTTTAGATAATTCTTGTTTATTATTATAATATATTAACTTAATCCAGAAAGGGTGATACATTTGAAACATAATATTGCTACAAATAACATTATTAAAATAATAAAAATATTAAAGGAAACTTACCCAGATGCCAAATGTAGTTTAGATTTTGAAACTCCTTTTGAACTTGGTATAGCAGTTATGTTATCTGCTCAATGTACAGATGAACGAGTTAATAAAACTACTCCAAATATTTTTAAAAATTATAATACTCCGCAAGATTTTATAAATATGCCTTTATCCAAATTAGAAGATCTAATTCATCCTTGTGGTTTTTATAAAACAAAAGCCAAAAACATTAAAGCTTATTCAAAAAAAGTTTTAGAAGATTATAATGGAATTCTTCCTCATGATATAGATAAATTAATGGCTTTACCAGGAATTGGTAGAAAAAGTGCTAATGTAATAATGCTAGAAGCTTTTAACAATCCTGTTGGTATTGCAGTAGATACTCATGTAAAAAGAATTTCTACAAGATTAGGTCTAACTAATAATACAGATCCAACAAAAATTGAACAAGATTTAATTAAAATCATTCCTCAAGAATATTTTAAGGATGTTAATCATATTTTTATATGGCATGGAAGGAACATTTGCCTTGCTCGCAATCCAAAATGCAATATTTGCCCATTATCAAAATTTTGTTTTTCTGTTGACAAATACTAATACTAGGCTATATATTATTAATATATTTTAATTATTTTAAGGAGGTTTTTTTATGTTAAAAAGCAAATTAAAATTATCTGTTTGTTTATTGACTATATTCTTAATGCTGACTACTGCTTGTTTTGCAACAAATATAGATACTGCTTTAACTTCTGAACCATTAGATGCTGACATCATCTCTGAAGATGTCAATTCAGGAAGTTCTGTTGATAATGATTTGGATAATGTTAGATATAGTGATTTATACATTTCAGATAAGCATGCAAATATAAATAATACAATTATTGGAAATACATATGCTAGCGTTGATACCCTTAATATTAATTCTGGCTCTAACAGCAACTCATCAAATTCTGTCCTTTCTGGTAATTTATTTGCAACAGCTAATATTGTAAATATTAAATCAGATGTTGTATACTCTAGTGAAATTGATAAAGATGGAAATGCAAAAATAGAAAAAGTTAATAGTGCTTCTGTAATTGGTGGTAATGCTTTTATCATTGCTAACAAATTAACAATTGAACCTGGTGTAGAAATAAATGGAGATTTATTTGTTTGTGCAAATGAAATTGTTTTATCAAAGAATGCTATAATTTATGGAAACATTTATGCTGTTGCTAATAAAATAAATTTAAATTGCCAAGTTGGTGGAGATTTATATGTAAATTGTAAAGAGTTTAATATGAATTACTATGGCTTTGTATATAGAG
>CALYZR010000133.1 GCA_945610215.1 uncultured Clostridium sp.
CATCATTATTAAATCATTGTTGCAATCTATAATATGTATTTCTTTAATCATTTTTTTCTCCTATCATTAGTATTTTATGGATATTGACATTCTCCAACATATGTTTTTATTGTATCTTCATTGCTTGTTGCAACTATTGCTACTTCGTTTTTTCCATTTATTAAATCAAAATAATAGAATAGTTCTTTCTGTGTAGCATCATATCCACTAAAGTTTTGATCATATGTTACTGTTTGTCCATTTACCGAAAATTCAACCTTTTTAAATCCAAGTTCATGTGTGATTTTTAAATATAACTTATCTCCTTCTCTATATACATCTATTTCTGGGTCAGTAACACCTTTATATATTTTCTTTAATGTTTCTGTATTTCCTGCAGCATCAACTGCTGTTATTATTAATGTATTTGTTCCTTTTTTTGCTGTTACATCTAATTCAATTTCTTTAGCTACTGTTTCACCTTCTTTAGGCTCAGCCTCTATTTTAACTGTATTTTGTTCATCTTCGTCTTCCCATCTGTATGTTGCATAGTCCAGTTCTGTTTCATCTGTTATTACTACTTTAGTTTTATCGAGCTCATCTATTTCTATTTTCGGCTTTTCTGTATCTTTCGTTCCTTCGTATATTTTATTTGTTTCATATACTTGCTCATTTTGATCAATTATTTTTACTGTTAAAGTATTTTCGCCATTTGGTATTGGAATTGATTCGCTATATTCTGCAGTTCCATTTAATGATTTTTCAATCTGACTGTTTGAATTCCAATAGTATATTATTTTGCTTATACCACCTTCAGCTTTTGCAAGAATTGTAGCATTTTCATCTATTTGTCCTAATTCTATCTCTGGTTTTGCTGCTACCTTCACTTTTTTATTGTTAATTAATTTATATGAATACACTCCTATCAAAGCTGCACCAAAAATAAAGATCGCAATAGCAAAGACTTTAACAATCTTTTTTAAATCTGATGAATTGTTTGTATTTTTTGTTCTTTTTTTATTTGGATCTTCCGTTGATAATATTTGATTCATTATATCTTCTCCTTATAAAACAAATTATAACATAATAAAATTATATTTGTAAATAAATTTAAAAAATTTCCATAATAATGCAAATTGAATTTGTCGAATTGGGGGAAAAAGGGGTCTGTCCCCTTTTTCCCCCAATTCGCAGAAATTTTAAAAAGAGATTAGAATCAATTTCTAACCTCTTTTTGTTTTAATTTATGATATTAATACGTATTTCTTAATCAAGATTATTCCTAAACCTACAATTGCTAGTGCTGTTGTTATTAATGTAAAGTATCTTGCAAATTCTGCTGCTCCTGTCTTTATTGATAGAATTACCAATGCAAAGTCGTCGTCATCCTCTTGTTCTTTTTCATATGGATTTTCTTTATTGTTTGGAGTCGAGTCTATATCTTCTGTATTGTAATCATTTGCATCTTCTGATATTTCTGCTATATTTATTTTTTCTCCTAAATTCTTTTCGTCATTTATCCATCTAAATGTTATCTCAAGTTCTTTTGATTCTCCTGGATTTAATAAAACTGTTTCTAATGCTCTTGTTACTATCTTGTCATCTCCTGATTTTACCCATCCATATTGTTTGTTGTTTCCATCTTCCACATTGAATTCTAGTCCTTCTGGAATATAATCTGTTACTTCTGTTGCATATCCTGGTATTTCTCCTTCGTTTGTTACTCTAATTTTGTATACAAACTTAACAACTGTTTTCTTTAATTTCTTTTTATCTAATTCAACTTTTGCTATTGGTTCTTTTTCACTATTATTCCTTATGTCTTCTCCCGTACTTTCTGTTAATCCTTGATTTGGTTTGAAGCCAGTATTTGTTGTAGTTGTTTTTCCTTCTACTGTTACTACCGATTGTGTTACCCATTTTAATAAGCTCAAATCAAATATTGGTATACGTATTTTTTCTATGTCTTCATCATCTTCATCTTGCCATTTGTTTGGTTTTGAGTCTTCGTCATCTCCACTATCTTCTGTTATTTGTGCTTGGTTTATTATTATTCTATCTTTATCAAAGTCTTTTGAATCTTCTGGTTGTTTTACTGTAAATACGACTTTTACATCTGCATAGCTTAATTCTTTTACTTCTGGATCAAATGCTTTTATTAATGTTTGTTCTAAATATCTAGTTCTTATCATTGTTGCTTCTTCTGATTTTGTTGTTATTACATATTTTTTGCCATTATATTCTATGATATCTTCTTCTGCTATATCCTCGTCTTCTTCTGTCATTTCTCTATACATTGTCCAGCAATATGCTTTATTTACATCATTTTCTGGGTCATATAATAATCCTTCTGGTATATCATCTGAAATTTCATATGCATATCCATCTTCTGAACCTTCATTATATACCCTTATTGTATACTCTACTTCACTTCCATTTTTTACCCATAATGGGTCTTTTGGATGATTATATGTTGCTGTATGTTCTTTTTTACCATTTCTTTCATATGTTCCATCTATTAATGTAGTTACATCTGGTACTGGTTCTCTTGATGTTTCTAGTTCTTTGTCATCTACTTTTGTTATAAATTTACGAAGTGCTAAATCAAAGTATTTTAATTGCAATTGTTCAAAATCGTCATCATCTTGTTCTCCTGGTGTATATCCATTTTTTTCTTCTCCTGGTGTATGTTTATCATCTTCATAAACATTGTTTGGTTCAGAATCTCTGTCGTCACCTTTTTCTTCTATTTTATTTCCGTCCACATCATATTCTTCTGTTATTTCTGCAACATTCTTTAATACACCTTTATATGTATTTTCTTTTAATACAATACATGTTATTTCAACTTCTTGATAGAATAATCCATCTTCTTTATTGTTTGTACTTTCTTGCCATAAATCACCTTCTGCTTTTTCTGCCTTATATGCTTTAATTAATTTTTGATTTAATGACTTTGTTGATATTGCTGTTCTTTCACCTGTTACTATTTGTATTTGGCTATAATCTGTTGGTACTTCACCAGTTATTGGATCTTTAAAGTCTTCTAATTTTATTTTATTCTTGTCTATTTCTGATT
>CALYZR010000134.1 GCA_945610215.1 uncultured Clostridium sp.
CATACCCCTTTTAAATTTCACTTTAAAAATCCTTGTATTATTTGTTCTTCTGCTTCTTTTTCGCTTAATCCTAATGTCATTAATTTTATTAATTGTTCTCCTGCTATTTTTCCAATTGCAGCTTCGTGTATTAGATTTGCTTCTACATTGTTTGCTATAATTTCTGGTATTGCAATTACTTTTGCACTATCTTTTATTATTGCATCACATTCTACATGTCCAAAGCATTTTGAATTTCCTTGTACGTTTGATTTAAATTCTTGTACTGATTTGTCAACTGCTACTGATCTCGATGTAACATGTGTACTTGCATTTTCTCCATTTAATTCAACCTCAAATGATGTTGTTGCAGTTTGTTTTCCATGTGTCATTATTTTTTCTGATATTACTAGGTTTGTATTTTTTTCAAGTATTGCTTTTGTTGTTCTTATTGTTGAATCTACACCTTTAATTTGAACTGTTTCCATCTCCATGTAGCTTCCATCTTTTAAAGTTACTTCTGTTACAGGATTTAAAATTCTTTTTCCTGTTCCTTTACCTTCTCCATAATGTTTTTCTATATATTTTACTTTTGCACCTTCTTCTAAAAAGAATCTATGAATTCCGTCGTGTTGTGAGTTTTTATGATGGTCATTATGGATTCCACATCCTGCAATTATTACTACATCTGCATTTTTACCAATATAAAAATCATTATATACAACATCTGTTAAGCCACTTTCTGTAATAATTACTGGAATATGAACAAATTCATATTTTGTGTTTTCTTTAACAAATATATCTATTCCTGGCTTATCCTTTTTTGTTACTATATTTACATTTTTAGTTACTTGTCTTTCTATTCCTTGTCCATTTTTTCTAATATTGTATGCACCTTTAGGAGTTTGGCTCATGTCTGAAATTTCTTTTAGTAAGTCTTTATCTACATCATTCATTGCTTTTTCCTCCTAACTTGCAACAATCACTTTTTTCTGTTTTTAATATAGAAGACATAACTTCTTCTTTTTTACCTATTTTATCTATATGCCCACTATTTAACAAAACAATTTCATCTGCAATATTTAATATTCTTTCTTGGTGAGAAATAATTAGTGTTGTTCCTTTTGTTTCTTTTCTTATTTCTTCAAATACCTTTATTAAACTATTAAAGCTCCATAAGTCTATACCTGCTTCTGGTTCGTCAAATATTGTAAGTTTTGAGTCTCTTACTGCAACAGTTGCTATTTCTATTCTTTTTAGCTCTCCGCCTGATAAAGAATTGTTTACTTCTCTGTCTACATATTCTTTTGCACATAAACCTACTTTTGATAATATTTCACATGCTTCTTTTCTTGCAATTTCTTTTTTAGCAGATAGTTTTAACAAATCATATACTGTAATTCCCTTAAATTTTACAGGTTGTTGGAATGCAAAAGCTATTCCTGATTTTGCTCTTTCATCTATTTTCTTTTTAGAAATATCTTTTCCATCTAATATAACTTGTCCACTATCTTGTTTTTCAATTCCCATTATAATCTTTGCAAGTGTAGATTTTCCGAGAACCATTTGGACCTGTTATTACTATAAATTTATCTGAATCTAATTTTAAATTTACATTATCTAATATTTTTTTATTATCTCTTGTAAAACATATATCTTTTAATTCTAACATTTATTTTTCCTTTCAATTTGTTTCAATTAGCATAAATATAATAACACCTTTTTTTGCATAAATCAAGAATTTTGCAAATTGTAGTTTGCCGAATTGGGGGAAAAAGGGGACAAACCCCTTTTTCCCCCAATTCGACAAATTACAATTTATCTTATTTGTTTAATCCTTTTCTTCCTGGATATATTGCTAAGTCTCCTAATTCTGCTTCGATGTTTAGTAGTCTATTGTATTTTGCTACTCTGTCTGTTCTGCATGGTGCTCCTGTTTTTATTTGTCCTGCATTTGTTGCTACTGCTACATCTGCAAGTGTTGTATCTTCTGTTTCTCCTGAGCGATGCGATACAACTGCTGTGTATCCATTTTTCTTTGCAAGTTCTATTGCATCTAATGTTTCTGTTAGTGTTCCTATTTGATTTAGTTTTATTAATATACTGTTTGCAATTTTGTTGTTTAATCCTTTTTGTAATCTTTTGATATTTGTTACAAACAAGTCATCTCCAACTAGTTGTAATTTATCACCTAATC
The DNA here is from genome assembly GCA_945610215.1 of uncultured Clostridium sp. Lineage (GTDB taxonomy): Bacteria > Bacillota > Clostridia > TANB77 > CAG-508 > CAG-452. The sequence continues at coordinate 2,177 of CALYZR010000134.1, forward strand.
TGTGTGTTAATTTTCTCCATCCTTCCCAATCTTCTTCTGCTAATCCATCTTCTATTGATATTATTGGGTATTTGTTTGCTAATTCTATTAAGTATTCTATCATTTCGTCTACTGTTTTTAATTCATCTGTTTTCCAGAAATAATAGTTTCCTTCTTTTCCTATTTTTTTAGCTTCGTCGTACATCTCTGTGCTTGCTACATCTAATGCTAATAATATGTCTGCTCCTGGTTTGTATCCAGCTTCGCTTATTGCTTCTACAATAAGTTTTAATGCTTCTTCGTCACTAGATAGGTTTGGTGCAAATCCACCTTCATCTCCAACACCTGTTGCTAATCCTTTTGATTTTAAAACTTTCTTTAATGTATGATATATTTCTACTGACATTCTTAAACATTCATTAAATGTTTTTGCTCCTACTGGCAAAATCATAAATTCTTGAATGTTTACTGTGTTGTCTGCATGTTTTCCACCATTTAATATGTTCATCATAGGAACTGGTAATTCTTTTGCATTTACTCCTCCTATGTATTTATATAAACTCATTCCTAAAGAATTTGCTGCTGCTTTTGCTACTGCTAGTGATACACCAAGTGTTGCATTTGCTCCAAGTTTTCCTTTGTTTTCTGTTCCGTCTATTTCTATTAATTTTTTGTCTATTTCTACTTGGTCAAATACATTCATTCCTTCTAATTCTGGTGATATTATTTCATTTACATTAGCTACTGCTTTTGTAACACCTTTTCCTAAATATCTTTCTTCTTTATCACGAAGTTCTAATGCTTCTCTTTCTCCAGTTGAAGCACCAGATGGAACCATTGCTCTACCTACTATACCATTTCTTCTGTAGACTATAGTATTAGACATTTAGCAG
>CALYZR010000135.1 GCA_945610215.1 uncultured Clostridium sp.
AGCGAATATACACATCCAAGTTTGGAACCAATATTAAATGTAACATACGGATGTATGGTGTACCAAGAACAAGTTATGCAAATCGTAAGAGATTTGGCTGGATATTCTTTAGGAAGAGCTGATCTAGTAAGACGTGCTATGGGTAAGAAAAAGCTAGATGTAATGGCAAAAGAAAGAGAAAATTTCATACATGGTCAAACAGATGAAAATGGAAATATCATAATTCCAGGATGTGTTAGAAATGGAATAGATGAACAGTCTGCAAATAAAATATTTGATGAAATGGCAGAGTTTGCAAAATATGCATTCAACAAGTCACATGCAGCAGCATATGCAGTAGTAGCATATCAAACAGCATATTTAAAAACATATTATCCACCAGAATTTATGGCAGCAACATTAAACAGCTTTTTAGGAAATTTAGATAAAGTTCCAGAATATATAGACGAATGTAAAAGACTAAAAATAGAAATTTTAAAACCAGATATAAATAAAAGTTATACAAAATTTGCAGTTTATGGAGATAAAATAAGGTTTGGACTTGGAAGCGTTAAAAATGTTGGAACAGCAGTAGTAGATAGTATTGTAAAAGAAAGAAAACAAAATGGAGAATTCAAAAGCTTTACAGACTTTTGCGAAAGAATGCAAGGAGAGGCTGTAAATAAAAAATGTATAGAAAGTTTAATAAAAGCAGGAGCCTTTGATGAATTTGAACAAACAAGAAGTACGCTTTTAGCATCATTTGAAACAGTAATAGATACAATAAATGAGACATCGAAAAAGACAATGCAAGGTCAAGTTACAATGTTCGATTTAGGAAAAACAGAAGACGAAAAAATTGAAAGTATGAAATATAAATTTACAACACTAAAAGAATTTGATGAAAAAGAATTATTATCAATGGAAAAAGAGATGCTTGGAATTTATATATCTGGACATCCATTAGAAAAATTAAGAAATAGTATAGAAAAAGTTGCAACAATTAATACTCTTCAAATGATACAAATGAATGAACAAAATGATTTAAGTAAAGATGGAAAACAAGTAAAATATATTGGAATAATAAATTCTATAAAGAAAAAATATACAAAGAAAAATACTTTAATGGCATTTATAACAGTAGAAGATTTATATGGAAGCACAGAAATAATTGTATTTGATAGTTGTTACAGCAAAGCACAAAATATTTTATTAGAAGAAAATGTAGTGTTAGTAGAAGGACGTTTAAGTATAAGAGAAGATGATGATGTAAAAATAGTTGCAAATAATATAACAGAATTTAACGAAAACAGTGTTCAGCAATCAAACAATTATAATAAACCAAATTTAAATAATGTAGGGACGGACGACCCTGTCCGCCCGAAAATGGTAACAATAAACATAACAAATCTGACAGAAGAACAAAAAGCAAAATTAAGAGGAGCAATAAAATTCTTTACAGGAGATAAAAACAACATTGCAATAAGTGTAAAAAATGGAGACAAAATTTTACCATGTGGAGCAATATATTTAACTACTGAAATATTAGAGCAATTTAAAGAAATTGTAGGAGAAGAATATATAGAGATGAAAAAAATATAAATAAAATTAATAAAAACTATTGACTTTTTATATAAATGGGTATAAATTATTAGCAGTCGAAGACATCGACTGCTAATTTGTTGCAAAAAGTGACAAACAATCAAAAGGAGGAATGTGATTATGATTAAACCATTAGCAGACAGAGTATTAATAAAAATGATAGAAGGTGAAGAAACTACTAAGAGTGGAATTATTCTATCAAGTGGTTCAAAAGAAAAACCACAAGTTGCAGAAGTAATATCAGTAGGACCAGGAACAGAAAAAATAAAAATGTATATTAAAGAAGGTGACAAAGTTATTATAAATAAATATTCTGGAACAGAAGTAAAATATGAAGATACAGAATATACAATAGTAAAGCAAGATGATATATTGGCAATAGTAGAATAATACAAAACGAATGAAAATCAACATATTTTGATTCGTTTTAAAAATATAAAATAAAGGAGACGATTTATATGTCAAAGGAAATTAAATTTGGTGAAGATGCTAGAAAAAAAATGTTAGATGGTGTAAATAAATTAGCAGATACTGTAAAAGTTACATTAGGCCCAAAAGGAAGAAATGTCGTTTTAGATAAAAGCTTTGGAGCACCTTTAATTACAAATGATGGTGTTACAATAGCAAAGGAAATAGAATTAGATGATCCATATGAAAATATAGGTGCAAGATTAGTTAAAGAAGTTGCAACAAAAACAAACGATATAGCAGGTGATGGAACAACAACAGCAACAGTTTTAGCACAAGCAATAATCAAAGAAGGAGTAAAAAATGTGGCTGCAGGGGGAGACCCAATGGCAATAAAAAGAGGAATTGACAAAGCAGTAAATGCAGCAGTAGAAGGATTAAAAGATATCAGCTCAGAAATTGATGGAAAAGAAGATATAGCAAGAGTTGCAAGCATTTCTGCAAATAACAATGAAATTGGAGAATTAATTGCAGAAGCAATGGAAAAAGTTTCAAAAGATGGTGTAATTACAATAGAAGAATCAAAAACAGCAACAACAGGATTAAATGTTGTAGAAGGTATGCAATTCGATAAAGGATATATATCACCATATTTTGTAACAGATACAGACAAAATGGAAACAGTTATGGAGAATCCATACATATTAATAACTGATAAAAAAATAAGTAATATTCAAGAAATATTACCACTATTAGAAAGTTTAATGCAACAATCAGGTAAATTATTGATAATTGCAGACGATATAGAAAGTGAAGCATTATCAACATTAGTATTAAATAAATTAAGAGGAGTACTAAATGTTGCAGCAGTGAAAGCTCCTGGATTTGGAGATAGAAGAAAAGAAATGCTAGAAGATATAGCAGTTTTAACAGGTGGAGAAGTAATAACTTCTGACCTAGGATTAGAGTTAAAAGATACAACAATTGAACAATTAGGTAGAGCAAAACAAGTAAAAATACAAAAAGAAAATACAATTATAGTAGATGGG
>CALYZR010000136.1 GCA_945610215.1 uncultured Clostridium sp.
ATGGATGCAACATCAGATACAGAAGTGGTTAAGCAAAGCATGAGCTCAGCAGTTACAGTATTTATAGGATAGTTTGTAGCAATGCTATCAATAGCTATTATCATATTAGGAAGTAAAATAAATTTAGACTTATTTATTATATTAGAATTGTTGGTATTTAGTGCAATTGTTTTCACATTATGGAGAATCTTAAAGAAATATGGAGTAAAACGATTCAGAGAAATCAATGTGTAAAAGTCAGAAAGAAATGTAATGAAAAAGGTAAAATAGTAATTTATAGAGAAGAACAATTGAATTTTTATAAAGATTGGCTAGATAAGGTTGTGATTGAAATTGAATACATTATAAATTTAATGAACGAAAGAGAGGAATAAAAAATGGAAAATAAAATATGTCAAAGTTGTGGTATGCCTATAACTTCAGATGAACAATTAGGCACAAATAAAGATGGAAGTATCAATATTGATTATTGTAAATATTGCTATAAAAATGGTGAATTTATAGATAAAGTTACAATGGAAGAATATATAGATATGTGTTCAGAGTTTGGCTCACAGGCAGGAATGACCAATGAAGAAATGAAAGAACATTGTGAAAAACTATTTCCAACATTAAAAAGATGGAAACATATTTAACACAAATTACAATTTAGAACTAAAATGAAGAAAGGTGAAAATAAATAATGATTGAAATTAAAGAGTTTAGTAAAATTTATAATAATGAAAAAAAAGCGGTAGATAATATATCTCTAAATGTAAATGATGGAGAAATATTTGCATTTATAGGGCACAATGGAGCAGGAAAAACAACTACATTAAAATCTATTGCAGGAATATTAGACTTTGAAGAAGGGGATATTCTAATTAATGGAAAATCAATAAAAAAGGAGCCAATTGCTTGTAAAATGCAAATGGCTTATGTACCAGATAATCCGGATTTGTATGAAAATATGAAAGCGATTGATTTTATCAACTTTATTTGTGATATGTATGAAGTTACAAAAAATGAAAGAAAAGAAAAAATTGAAAAGTATGTTAATTTATTTGAATTGCAAAACAACATAAATGACGAAATTTCCTCTTTTTCTCATGGAATGAAACAAAAGGTAGCTTTAATTGCAGCTCTAGCACATAATCCAGAAGTATTAATTATGGATGAGCCATTTGTAGGACTAGATCCAAAAGCAGTATTTGATATGAAAGAAATTATGAGAGAAATGTGTAAAGAAGGAAAAACTATATTTTTCTCAACACACATTCTAGAAGTTGCGGAAAAATTATGTAGTAGAGTGGCAATTATAAAGCAAGGAAAAATTGTTAAAGTAGGAAACATGGAAGAAGTTAAAGGTGATGAATCTTTAGAAAGAGTATTCCTAGAACTAGACGAAGAAAATTTTGAAAAATAATCAGCATCTTGCGTCGTTAAAATTTGATAAAAAATCCTCAACGTACAATTAGTACGCCTCCGGTATTTTTATCAAATTTTGCCTAGCAATATACTAATTCTTTTTCAAAATATTTTAAAGGAAGGAAAATGAAAATGAAAAAATTAATATCTTTATTAAAGGCAACTATGTCACAAGACATGAGTTTGTTTAAAACAAAATCTAAAAACAAATCAAAGTTTAATAAAATGATTTTACCAATAGTTCTAGCTTTAATTGTAATGTTTTCGGTGGGTTCATATGCGGCAATGCTCGCAGAAGAATTAGTTAAATATAACTTAACATACATAATATTAACTATTTTTATAATGGTTACCTCTTTACTAACAATAATTGAGGGAGTATACAAATCTCAAGGGATTTTGTTCGAAGCAAAAGATAATGATTTGTTATTCGCAATGCCAATTTCAAAATCAAAAATCTTTTTTACAAGGTTATTCAAATTGATAAGTTTTGAATTTTTATATAATTCCTTGTTTATGCTTCCTGCAATGCTAGTCTATGCAATGTACGAAAAAACAAGTATAAGCTTTTATATAATATCACTAATTATGCTAGTGCTATTACCAATTATTCCAACCATTGTGGCATGTATTATTGGATATATCATAAAGGGATTAGCCTCAAAATTTAAAGCTAAAAATGCTGTTCAAGTAATACTTACAACTATAATGTTATTATTTATTTTTTATGCATCATTTAATATTCAAGGACTTATAGCTAATATAATACAAAATGCAAATAACATAAATGAGGTAATTACAAAAATATATTATCCAGCAGGATTATATATAAATTTAATACAAAACTTTAACATATTAGATTTAGTTGTTTTGTTTGCAATTAACATTATTCCAGCCATTTTATTTGTATATGTAGCAAGTATATTTTATTTTAAAATTACTTCAAAACTTGAAGAAAAAAGTAACAATAAAAAGAAAGTAAATTGGGGCAAATCAGCTGATAAAACATTTAAAGTAAAATCACAATTATTAGGATTGATAAATAAAGAAATGAAAAGATTTTTTTCATCTCCAGTATTTATAATAAATGCTGGTTTTGGAATGGTATTAATGATTGTTGCTACAATTGCAATGTCAATTAATTTTGATGGAATGGTAGAAGCAATCTTGCAAGAAGAAAATATAGGAATTTCAATAGACAAAATAAAAGCTATAATACCAAAAATATATTATGGCTTTGTAGTATTTGCGACATGTATGACATCTATTACATCTTCAATGATTTCATTAGAAGGAAAAAGTTTTAATATAACAAAAAGTTTGCCAGTTTTGCCAGAAAAGATATTACTATCTAAAGTTTTAACGAGTAATATAATATCAATTCCAGTTGTTTTGATATGTGATATAATTTTCTTTGTGGTATTTAAAATAGCAATTATAGATATAGTATTTATCTTACTTGCATCAATTATCATGCCAACATTTACCGCATTAGTGGGAATTTTAATGAATTTAAAATATCCTAAAATGGATGCAACATCAGATACAGAAGTGGTTAAGCAAAGCATGAGCTCAGCAGTTTCAGTATTTATAGGATTGTTTGTAGGAATGCTATCA
>CALYZR010000137.1 GCA_945610215.1 uncultured Clostridium sp.
CAACAAGTGAAACATAGTTCTGATATACAAAAAGTGAAGCTAAAGAGTAATATGTTGTTTTCTCATCAGGAAGTATAATATAAGTTGCTGTTTTCTTTTCTCCTGCCTGTTTCAAACTAAAATCGCTTTTACAAGTCATTCCATAAATACTTTTACTTGTAAATAATCTAAGTGTAGTAAGTGCTGAAGTAAAGAAAGATCCTCTTGTTTTTTCAGGTGCAATTCGTGCAATATTAAATATTGTACTTGCAGGATGCTCAGGAGGTAAATTCTCAATATACTTATTTATAGGCATCTGTTGTCCTACTGTTTTACACATTTCAGAAATAAATGAAAAAACATTAGTTAAATTTTGATATTCAGGATGTTCTCTATTATCAAAAACAACACTCATAATTGCACCTGCAATTACTGACATTTCGCCATCTCTCCATATTTTTTCCATTTTGGAATCTTCGTTTCCAACTAAACTTTGTGTAATATCCCAAGCATATTCTTCAGCTTTTCTATAGTCCTCTCTATTTACTGCATCAATAACAGGTTGCAAGAAATTATATCTTGTACTTTTAGTAGGATTTTTAAAGTCTAAAGTTATAATTTCATAACCTAAATCTTCTAAGAATTTTGATGTATAATGAAATATCTCAGCCTTTGGGTCTGAGATAATCATTGATTCTCCTGCTAATCCTAAGTTTCCTACAGTTTGCAATACTATACTTCTTGTTTTACCACTTCTTGTAGCTCCAACAACTAAACTATGAATATTATCATCAATATAATAAATATTTTCATTTTTTCTATTTTTCTCATAGCCAACTATAATTCCACCTGAATTAAAAGTAGTATTTATATCACTTAAAGTATTACATTTAAAAAACTTCTTAAATTCTCGTTTTGTTAGCCATCTTGCTGTTCCGTGCTGTCCTTGTCCCATTATTTCTGGAGTTTTTAAATTATCTGTAATACTTACAGTTCCACTTCTAAAGTTATTTCTACTATTTAAGCCAAATAACATAAAAATCATAACTTCAACAAGGAGATAGATAAGAAAAAATAGTAGTAATAATTGCTTATCAACTACTATTTCCGAAAATTCTATATTTGCAAGTTTTGTATGAATTGTAGCACTTAAAAATATGCTTAGGGGAATATTAAGCATTGATAAAACTGCTATAATTCCAATTTTTCGCTTATTCATCTTCCATCTCCTCTCCTTGTTCTTGAGTTTGTTCCAACTCGAACTCTATTTTGTATGTTTTTATCTGTTCTTCTGTTAAATCTTTAAAGTCCTGATTTTTTACATCATTTCCTGTAATTATAAAGTTACCTCTAATATTTAAGCCATCTATACTTCTATTAATTGGCAATAATTTTCTAAAGGCATCTTCATCATAAACTATAAGAACATCTTTATATTTAATAACTTCAATTCTTTCATTACCTATAATTCTTCTTAAAGTATTAAGTCTATTAGGTATTACTTTTTCTTCAGGGTTTTTGTTATTTTCAACTATGAGAACTATCATATTCTGTTTATCAATAACTACCACCTCCTAGAATTCCATATCATCTAGTTCTTCTGTACTATAGTGCATTTCAATAGCAAGTTGCTTTTTAGCACTCTTATTTAATTCAGTTAAGGTAGTTGTACCTTCAGCTTGTTTAGTTCTACTAAATTGTTCTATAATTTCTGCAAGACTTGAATGTATGCTTTTATATCTTGCTTTTTCATTCTTAACGCCTTGTATTTTCTTCTTTGTTTTCTCCTTAAAGTATTGCTCTATATTTTCTCGTAAATACTTTTCATTATGGAGTTTTTTATCACTACATTTATAGCCATTTGGAGTAGTATAAATTATGCTTAATTTTTCTTTGCTCCAATTTACTTTATATCCTAGCTCATTCATTCCTCTAAAAAAGTCATATTTGTTTCTTGACTTTTCCATAACAATATCAATATCATCTGCTAAAACTTGTTTCCAGCTAATCCCTTTAATTCTAGCCTGATATTCATTTATTTTAATGTCTGAAACTTTGGATTTATGATCTATTATAGAAAGTCCATACTCTTTACATATTTTGTTCGAATAATCTTTTATTTTCTGTAAGTCATATTTGCTCTGATGAAATTTTAAACCTGTTCTAAAATTTACAGTATTTATTACTATATGATTGTGTATATGCTTTCTATCAATATGTGTAGCAACTACTACTTGAAAATCTTTAAAATATTCAGCCATTTTTAAGCCTATTTCGTGAGCCTGTTTATATGTTAATTTATCTGTAGGAGAAAAAGATTGAACAAAGTGTATTTTTTCTCTACCTCCTAGCTTTTTATACAACTGCTTAACCTCAATCATTTCTTCGTAAGCTGTTTCAGGTATGCAATCTTTACCTGATATTAGCTTTTTATCTGTTTTTTCTTCTTTGCATATATAATCTAAGGTCTTTCTTAAACTGACCTTGTTGTTAATAAATTTAATGATTGCCATATTTTTTGTAACTCCTTTTTCGCATTATCTAATTCAACACAAGTTATAATTCCACTATTAGCAAGTCTTGTTAATTGATTTATATTATTACCAATTCTTCTTAGCTCTGTAATCATTTCAGGTAGTGCATTTATAACCACAATTTCATTGTTAATTGCACTTTTAATTAAATACTCTGAAACATTTTGATTTGCTTGTTTGCTTTTTAAAGCTATTTTCATTTTTTCTTCAGGAGTTACTCTAATTTCTATTCTGTCTGACTTTTTCATTTATCTCCTTCCTTGTGTTAATAGCTTATGTGGTGTAACCACTCGATCAAAAAAGGTACTTTTGCTCCATTTGTACTTACAAATGGGAATCTTGCTTATCATCGCTGTCGCTCTTAAAGTAGTCATCTAATAATTGCTTAATTAAAATACTGAATTCTTTATCTGAATTAAATCTATCTTTGTATTCCTTAAATGTTTTTCTATCTAGTTTTCCTGTAAATTTTTCTTTCTTCTCTTTTTCGTTTTTTAC
>CALYZR010000138.1 GCA_945610215.1 uncultured Clostridium sp.
TCTATTGTTACCACTAACTTTAAAAGAGCATCATTGCTTATTGGCTTTGATACTTTGTTTAAAATGTATAAAATTAAAGCTTTTTTTTCAGCTAATGTTTCGCTGTCTGATGTTAGTTTCATAAGAATGCTCCTTTTAGTTATTTATAATGAAATGATTATAACACAAACATTAATAAAATACAACTTTAAAAATTTTACAAAATTATGTAAATATGATATAATATAAGTGCATAAATTTTTTAGGAGGTGCAAACCCATGGCAAAAAAACGTCTATCAGGCGAGGAACTCTTTGAAGAGTTTAAAAGACGGGAAGCAAAAAATAAGGAAGAAAACGAGGAGAGGTTAAAAGAGGCAAGAAAAAATGTACCAAGATGTTGCAGAAATTGCCAACGAAGTTGGTATAGATATGTTTCCCCGACAGGAAGCTTTTCAGAGCCTTCCGAATTCTGTGGGTGCAGATCAAAAGGAAACCTTGTAGATCCTAATGGGGTTTGCGAAAAATTTTTGTAAAGAGAAAGGGTAAGAATGGTTAAATAGCCATCTTACCCATTTCTCTTTTTCTATGAAACTTCTAAATTTCACAATTTAAAAAGAAAGTTTAGTTCTACATAATTGGAAGATTTTGCAAATGTTATTTATTAAATGGTAAGAGCTTTGTCATTTTTTGTCGATGAAAAATTCTTTACTTTTCTAGAAATGTGTAGTAATATATTTTTATCAAATTGCAAATCTGCAATTTATAATTATTTAATTCTTAAAAAGTTTTTATCTTTTTAAAAATCCAAAATTAAAACAATTTAATATTAAGAGGTGATGCTTATCTGATAACATATACTAAGCGTAATATTTTTTTAATTACTTTAATTATTACACTTGTAATATTTTTTTTAATAGAAATTTCAGTTGCTAATGTAGAAGCAATATATTTACAAAAAAAGCAAAATATACAAGTAGAGAATAATGAAATCACAAAAAAAGAAGAAATAGAACCAAAGAAATATGAAGAACCAAAAGAATTAAAATGGCAAATAGAAATACCAAAGATAGAATTAACAGCACCAATTTCAGAAGGAACAAGCCAAGAAGTAATGCTAGAATATGTTGGACATTTTGAAAATACAAGTATTCTAAATGGAAATGTTGGACTAGCAGCACATAACAGAGGTTTTCCTATAAACTACTTTGCAAAACTTAAGGAATTAGAAATTGGTGATGAAATAATATATAAGCAAGGATATGAAACCAGAAGATATATTGTAAATAATATTACAATAATTGAAGACACAGATTGGTCATATCTTAAGAATACAGAAGAAAATATAATAACATTAATAACATGTGTAGAAAATCAACCTACAAAACGACGTTGTATTCAAGGGGTAGAAATTTAAGGAGGAATTTTAATGAAAATAAAACTAATATCAATAATAAGTATAATAATTATTTTAATAGGTCTTGTACCACTACCTAGTAAGGCAGTAGTGCCAATAGATAGCGCATATATATATGCAAATAGAAAAACAGATTGGCTTTTAATGTGGAAAGGGATAAAAATACATACACATTTAGCTGTATATAAAAAAGATGGGAAAGAATATCCAGCATATTGTATGAATAGAGAGCTACCAGGTGTAGAAATTGGAAAATCACAAACTGTAGATGTAAATCAATTAGTGAATAATGTAATGGTATGGAGAGCAATAATAAATGGATATCCATATAAAAGTATTTCAGAATTGGGATGTAATACCGAAGAAGAGGCATATCTTGCAACAAAACAAGCAGTGTATTGTATGCTTACAAATAGAGATGTAAATGAATATACAGCAATTGGAGAAGCAGGAGAAAGAACTTTAAATGCACTAAAAACAATTGTAAATAATGCACGAAATTCAAAACAATCAAAAGTAAGTTCAGAATTAACAATAAAAGAACAAGAAAAATTATGGAAGGTTGATAGCCTGGATAATAATTATATTTCAAAAACTTTTGCAGTAATTGCAAATGCTGGAATGAGCAAATATGTAGTAAGTGTTAGAAATCTAGATATAGAAGGATGCAAAATAACAGACGAAAACAATAAAGAAAAAACAGAATTTACAAATACAGAAGAATTTAAAATACTTATACCAATACAAGAAGTAAATCAAGATGGAAATTTTACAATAGATGTAAAAGCACAAGTTGCAACAAAACCAGTCCTTTATGGCGAAACAAGAGAAAGTGGTTTACAAAGTTATGCACTAACAGGTTATACATATGAAGAAGGGACAGGAAACAAAAAAATTTATTATACAAAAAATGAAACAAAAATAATAATTACAAAAACAGATGACAAAACAGGTAGTAAACTAGAAGGCGTTGAATTTGAAGTGCTAGACAAAGATAAAAATAAAATTTTTACAGACATTAAGACAAACAAAGATGGCATTGCAACAATAAATAATTTATTACCAGGTACATACTATATTAAAGAAACCAGAACATTAGAAGGATATAATTTATATAGCAAATTGATAAAAGTAGAACTAGAACTTAATGAGACTATAACAGTAAATGTAATTAATTCAGAAGAAGAGCCAGAGGTGTATAAAGAAGAAAAACAATCAGAATTATCAGTAAAAGAAGAAAAAAATAGTATAAAAATAAAAGAAACTGTTGCAAAATTACCTAAAACTGGAATGTAGTAACTTACATATTCCTTGACATTCCTTCAAGTAGCATATATAATATTCAATGTGTAACTACATAAAAATAAGAAGGGAAGAGTGAATTTATTAAATGTCACGAATTATAGTATTAGCAATACTAATATTAATAAATGCATTTTTTGCAGCTACAGAAATTGCATTTATATCACTTAATGACGCAAAAATCGAAAAACAAGCTAAAGAAGGAAATAAAAAAGCAAAGCAAATAAAAAAAATGTTAAGGGAGCCAAGCAAATTTTTAGCAACAATCCAAATAGGGATTACATTTGCTGGATTTTTATCAAG
>CALYZR010000139.1 GCA_945610215.1 uncultured Clostridium sp.
TTATGGTAATATTATACTCTTATGTTTTACCTTTGTCAATTTATATTAATTATTTGCCATATATCTTGTGTTTTTACCTTTTCCAATTATTTGTATTCTTCCTTCTCTAACCATTGTTCCTAATACTGCTTCTACTGTTGACGGACTTACATCTGGTAGAACATTACATATTTCCGCTTTAGAAATTGCTGTTAAACTATTTAATACTGTAGCTTCTATTCTAGCTTTTTTAGTTATCTTATTGCTATTTACAACATTAAATCTTTTATCAAGCTCTTTATAGCACATATATAATGTTGATAGAAAACTTTGTATAAATGGCACATATGTGTTTTCGTTAGTATTCCATCCAGCAGATGACTCTCTTAGGGTTTCATAATAATATCCCTTATTATTGTTTATTTGTTCTTCAAAAGAAACATACTTTCCTGCATCAAATCCGTTTTTATATAATAATAGTAGTGACAACAATCGTGAAATTCTACCATTTCCATCTTTAAAAGGATGTATGCATAAAAAGTCAAGAATTACGCATGGAATTAATAATAACTGATTAATATTAGAATTATTACTAGCATCCATATATGCAAGTACAAGTTGTTCCATTGCCTTTGGTGTTTCTTTAGCTGAAACTGGTTTATATCTTATTTTTCTATTTCCCTCTTTATCTTCCTCTATAATTAGATTATCATCAATTTTATATTTTCCGGCATACTCGTAACCACTATATGACATCATTATTTCATGTAATCTTAGAATTGTATTTTCGTTAAATTCTATATCCTCAAAATTTAAATGAATTTGATTTAAAGCATCTCTATAACCTGCTATTTCTGACTCATTGTGATTTAAAGGTTTACTACTTTGATTCACAATTTCTTTTATACGCTCATCACTTGTTACTATGCCTTCTATAGCATTTGAACTCTTAACTGATTGAACTTTTGCAATTTTTTCTAATTCTGTAAATATTTTTTCATATTCGTCTTTTCTTATTTCTGCACCTGTTTTTAGTGAATATATTACTCCTGTTAAATTTATTAAATTCGCTGGTAATAAACCATTATCAAGAAAAGAATAATCAAATTTTCTCATATTTTTCCTCCGTTTCTGCATATATTTTATCATTTTATGTGCAGAAAGTCAATTATATTCTGCATATTTTTTATTATTTTATATGCAGAATAACTTGTATTATATGCAGTATATGTATTTATTTTAGGCAATTGCTTTTCAAATATATTTTTGACTGTCATAGCCTAAAAAACGGATATAATGGTGATATATCTGCAAAAGACGCTGGTAGAATAATACATAAAGGCAGGAACTTTAAGTTCCTGCCTTCTTTATTTTGTTTTTTATGCTTCTGGTTCTACTAATCCAAAGTTTTTGTTGTCTTTCATTTTAAATAATACATTTACTTTGTTTGTATCTTGATTTATAAATGTTATAAATCTATCTTGTGGTTTTTCTTGTAATTTTAGTTTTGCATCTTCTGCTGTCATTGGTTTTATATCATAATAGATTGTTTTTATTATTTCGTTTTCTATAACTCCTTCTGTTGATAAGTTATTTAATACTTTTATAGAGTCTTCTTTATTGGCTCTGTCTTTTTTTGTTTTCCATTTTCTAATTTGTCCTTCTAGTATGTCTATATCTTTGTCTATTGATGCATACATGTCTTTGTGTGCCGTTACTGCTCTATATGAGTCTTGTTTTACTTTAACAGCCATTTCTGCTATTTGTTCTGCTCCTTCTGTTTTTATTGTAACAACAACATCTATATCTCCATCAAAATATTTTTCTACTCTTTCCATCTTTTTTTCTACATAATCTTTAATTGCATCTGTTGCCTTTACTTCTTTTCCTGTTATTGTTATGTTCATAATAATCTCTCCCTTCAAAGTATTTGTATTCGTATTATATATTAATATGTTTTATTTAGCAAGAATTTTTATGAATTTTATTTTTTGGTATGCCAAAATTTCTCGTCCAATTGTTACCTTTTATCACACTCTATAACTTGAATTCTTTTTCTAATTTTTCTTGCAAATATATTTTTGATATTATCTCTAATTCTTTTATGCTATCTTGTGGTATGTTAAATGAAAATAGTTTTTTAGGATCCGCAAATATTATGTATCTTATTGCATCTTTCGTAGTATCTGTTATTTCCATTGCTCCTTTGTCTTGTTTGCCACATGCTTTGCATTTAAATCCATTATCTTTAAAACTAAAGCAATTTATGTTGTCTTTTGTTTTGCAGTTTTGGCATTCTTCTATTATTGGTTTATATCCTATTATTGAAAGCAATCTTAATACAAATGCTGATGTTACTATACTTAAGTTTTTTTCTGTTTCTGATATTGTATATAGTGTATTTAGATATAATTGCAAAACTCTATATGTATTTTGGTTTTCTGTTGTTACATCATTTACTATTTTTGTTATATTTGATGCACATTTTAACTTGTCCAAGTCCGTTCTAATATTATAAAACATTTCTATTGTCTCACATGAATTCATACTGTATGTTTTCCCACTTTTGTATAAAAGATATTCTCCAAAACATAAAAATTGAGTCGCGCCAAGAAGAAGGCTCCTTGGTCTTCGTGAGCCTTTTGCCACAACTTCTATTTTACCGTATGTTTGGTGTTAATATTGTAACTATTTTGTCAAAGTCTGATACTATTTTCTCTGCAATTATTACTCCTTTTACTTTCAATAGTTTCATAATTTTTAACCCTCATATTTTCTTCTATATTATTTATTTGTTTTAATTCTAAATATATATTTATATCTCCTGTATTTTTAAAGGTATTCCATGCAATTTCTTTTAGCATATTAAACACTTCCTTTTCTTTTTGCATATGTATTTTTACCTCTAATTTTATCTTTTGTTTTTTTATATAGATTTATTCATTTTTAAATTTTTTTACTATACTATCATTATCT
>CALYZR010000140.1 GCA_945610215.1 uncultured Clostridium sp.
ACAACCGATGTTAATATAAATATATGCCAAATTTGCTGAACGACGAAGTTTACCACTTTGTCGTTTTTTTATTTTATATACATACTTTTTTATCTTGACAGTTTTTAATATTCAATGTAAAATAGAATAGTACAGAAAGTTATAATATATTCTAAAAAAGAGTAAATTTAGTTATATATATTAATCTGAACATTGAAAATTAAATAGAAAGAGGTGCATTATTTATGGATGGAACAATAATAGCCATAATCACCTTTCTTATCTCAGCAGCTGTATGTTTACCAGTTGGTATGGTTTTAAGAAAAAAGACAGCTGAATCTAAAATAAAAAGTGCAGAAAATGAAGCAGAAAAAATTATACAAAATGCAAAAAAAGAAGCGGAGAATACTAAAAAAGAAGAAATTTTAAAAGCCAAAGAGGAGATTTTAAAAGCGAGAACAGACTTAGATGAAGAGATTAAAGAAAGAAGAGGCGAAATTGGACTACAAGAAAAAAGAATAATTCAAAAAGAAGAAAACTTAGAAAGACGTGCTGAGAATTTTGAAAAAAGAGAAAGAGAATTAGAAAGAAAATCTCAAGCAAACGAAGAAAAAGCAAAAAAATTAGAAGAATTAGAAGTAAAACAAACAGAAGCATTACAAAGAATTTCTGGATTATCTAGAGAAGAAGCTAAAAAAATGTTATTAGAACAGTTAGACAGAAAACTTTGTGATGAAAAGGCAACATTAATTAAAGAATCAGATGCGAAAGCAAAAGAAGATGCGAATAAAAATGCAAGGGAAATTATAGGTTTTGCTATACAAAAATGTGCAGCTGACCATACATCAGAAACGACAGTATCTGTTGTTTCACTTCCTAATGATGATATGAAAGGTAGAATTATAGGAAGAGAAGGAAGAAACATAAAAACATTAGAAACATTAACTGGAATTGATTTAATAATAGATGATACACCAGAAGCAGTAATCTTATCAGGATTTGATCCATTAAGAAGAGAAGTTGCTAAAATTGCTTTAGAAAAATTAATAGAAGATGGAAGAATTCATCCAACTAAAATCGAAGAAATGGTAGAAAAAGCAAAAGAAGAAGTAGAAGCAATTATAAAACAAGAAGGAGAAAGAGCTGTTTTAGAAACAGGAGTACATGGCTTACATCCAGATTTAGTAAAACTAATTGGTAAATTAAAGTATAGAACAAGCTATGGACAAAATGTTTTAAACCATTCAATAGAAGTTTCTAACCTAGCAAGAATAATGGCAGAAGAATTAGGCTTAGACCCTAAAATTGCAAGAAGAGCAGGATTATTACATGATATAGGAAAAGCTTTAGACCATGACATGGAAGGAACACATGTTGAAATTGGTGTTGACATCCTTAAAAAATATAAAGAAAGTGATGTTATAATAAATGCAGTTCAAGCACACCATGGAGATGTTGAACCAAAAACAATCGAAGCAGTATTAATTCAAGCAGCAGATGCAATATCAGCATCTAGACCAGGAGCAAGAAGAGAAACATTAGAAACATATATTAAGAGACTAGAAAAACTAGAAGAGATTGCAGATTCTTTTGAAGGAGTAGAAAAATCATTTGCAGTACAGGCAGGACGTGAAATAAGATTAATAGTAAAACCGGAAAAAGTTTCAGACAATCAAATGGTTATAATGGCAAGAGAAGTTGCAGAAAAAGTAGAATCAGAAATGGAATATCCTGGACAAATTAAAGTTAATGTAATTAGAGAAACAAGAGCAATTGATTATGCAAAATAAAAAGAAAAAATCGTCGCAAAAGCGACGATTTTTTCTTCTTTTAGGAATTTACGTTTCATGTACGAGCTCAAGCCAAAAATCTCCTTGTAATGGATCCCTATGGAACAGAAAATAAAATTTTACACCATTATAAGAATTGTTATAAAATTCATTTTCACAAGTTTGCATATCCACTTGGAATTCGTCAGATACAAAATATCCTATCATAGGATATCTACAAAAATCTGACTCATTTTTAATTTCTATATCTCCTAACTGTTGAGGGTAGGAAATATAGATACCAAGGAGATTTATTAAATTCCGCAAGGTCATAAATACGACCCCTTCCATTATAAAGTCATTGAGATATTGCTCAATGCTTGCTCATTATACCATATGATTTACATAAAGTAAAGAAAAATAAGTTGTAAAAATTTATAAAAGAATATATAATATAAAACAATAAGAAAGGAGAATGGTAATGAATATTTTAGTTTTAGGAGATATAATTGGAGAGAATTCCGTAAAAAAAGTAAAAGAAATATTACCAAACGCAATAAAAGAAAATAATATAGATTTTGTAATAGCAAACGGAGAAAATAGTGCAGATGGAATGGGAATAACATCAAAAATATTTAAAGATCTAATAAGTTCAGGTATAAATGTAATAACAATGGGAAATCACACATGGGGTAAAAAAGATATATTTAATATAATAGAAAATAAAAGTTTATTAAGGCCAGCCAATTATCCAAGAGACGTATTAGGAAATGGATATGGAATATATGAATGTAAAAATAAGAAAATTGCTGTAATCAATTTAATTGGTCGAGTAGATATGAATGTTTTATCTGAGAACCCATTTATAGTTGTAGAAGATATTGTAAATAATATAAAAAATGATGTAGATATAATTATAGTAGATTTTCATGCAGAGGCAACAGCAGAAAAAATTGCAATGGGATATTTTTTAGATGGAAAAGTTACATGTGTTTTTGGAACACATACACATGTTGCGACAGCAGATGAAACTATTTTAGAAAAAGGAACAGCATATATAACAGATGTTGGAATGTCTGGACCACAAAAATCTGTAATAGGAATGGACGTAGATGTATCAATAAAAAGATTTGTAACAACACTTCCAGAAAGATATAAAACAAGTACAAATTCAAAAATAATTTGCAATGGAATAATATTGAATA
>CALYZR010000141.1 GCA_945610215.1 uncultured Clostridium sp.
AAAACTTCCAGGACATATGGGAATGGAAACAGTTACTATACAAAACCTAGAAGTTGTAAGAGTAGATTTAGATAAAAATGTAATTTTAGTAAAAGGTAGTGTTCCAGGAAACAAAGGAGCAATATTAAAAATAAGAAATTCAGTAAAGAGTAAATAAGAGAGGAGATAGAGAAAAATGCCTAAAATAGATGTATACAATATAGAAGGTAAAAAAGTTAGCAATATAGAATTAGCAGATAGCGTTTTTGGTATTGAACCAAATGAAAAAATAGTACACAGTGTGCTAGTTAATTATATGGCTAACCAAAGACAAGGAACTTCAAATACAAAAACAAGAGCAGAAGTATCTGGTGGTGGAAGAAAACCTTGGAAACAAAAAGGAACAGGTAGAGCAAGACAAGGAAGCATAAGAGCACCACAATGGTTTAAAGGTGGTATAGCTTTAGGACCAAAACCAAGAGATTATAGCTACAGAGTAAATAAAAAAGAAAGAAGATTAGCTGTAAAATCAGTATTAAGCTCTAAAGTATTAGAAAACAATTTAGTAGTTGTTGATAACATGAAGTTTGATGAAATAAAGACAAAGAACATGGTATCAGCATTAAACAACTTAAAAGTTGAAGGAAAAACATTAATCGTTTTACCAGAAAAAAATGAAAATGTTCAAAAATCAGCAAGAAACATTGAAGGCGTAAAAACAAGTTTAGTAAATACAATAAATGTTTATGATTTATTAAAATACAACAAACTAATTCTAACAGTAGATGCAGTTAAAAGCTTAGAGGAGGTGTATGCTTAACATGAACGCAGAGGATATAATTATAAAACCAATAATTACGGAAAAAAGTAGCGCAGGATTACAAGAAGGAAAGTATACATTCAAGGTAGCAAAAAAAGCTACAAAAGTTCAAATAGCACAAGCTGTTGAAAAATTATTTAATGTGAAAGTATTAAATGTAAATACAATTACAGTTAAAGGAAAAGAAAAAAGAGTTGGAGCAAACACAGGAAGAAGACCAGACTGGAAAAAAGCAATAGTAGCAATAGATACAAATCCAACAGAAAAATCTTACCTAACAAAAGGTGGAAAAGAAGTTAAAATAGATAAAAAGTATAAAGATTCAATTGATGAATTCATGGGTGCTTAAAAACTAATTTTTAAGCACAGTATAGTTAAACAATTAACCAGAAAAAACTGGGAAAACAAATAAATATCTGCTATGTGGAGCAGGAAAAAGTCCACAAGAAAATAAAAGAAGAGAAAGGAGAGGAGATTTCAAAAACGAGTAATGCTAGGAAAACAAATGAAAAATTTTGAGATGGTACAAAGGTACATCGAAAAATTTTGAATGTAGTTTGACAACGCAGGACGAAGTTTTTCAAAACTCCGACAGTGAAAAGAAAATGGGAATAAAAACATATAGACCATATACACCATCAAGAAGAAATATGACAATGTCAACTTTCGAAGAAATAACAAAAAAGACACCAGAAAAATCTTTACTTGCAAAAAAGAAAAAGAATGCAGGAAGAAATTCATATGGTAGAATAACAGTTAGACATCAAGGTGGTGGAAACAGACAAAAATACAGAATAATTGATTTTAAACGTAACAAGGATGATATGCCAGCAACAGTAATTGGTATAGAATATGATCCAAACCGTACAAGTAACATCGCTTTAATAAAATATGAAGATGGAACTTTAAATTATATATTAGCACCGTTAGGATTAAAAGACGGAGATCAAGTTGTTTCAGGTGCAAAATCTGATATAAAAATTGGAAATTGTCTTCCAATCGAAAATATACCAGTAGGTACTTTAATTCATAATATAGAATTAAATCCAGGTCAAGGTGGAAAATTAGTAAGAACAGCTGGTGGAGAAGCACAACTTATGGCAAAAGAAGGAAAATATGCACATGTAAGACTTCCATCAGGAGAAATGAGATTAGTATTAGCTAAATGTAGAGCAACAATAGGAACAATTGGTAATACAGACCATGGTAATATAAAAATTGGTAAAGCAGGAAGAAAAAGACATATGGGAATAAGACCAACAGTTAGAGGTTCAGTTATGAACCCAGTAGATCACCCTCATGGTGGTGGTGAAGGTAGAGCACCAGTAGGACACGCAGGACCACTTACTCCTTGGGGTAAACCAGCATTAGGATATAAGACAAGAAAGAAAAATAAAAAATCAGATAAACTTATAGTTAAAAGGAGGAAATAATAATAATGGCTAGAGATAAAAAACCTTTTATACAAGAAAAATTATTAAAAAGAATAGAAAAAATGAATGAAACTGGCGACAAAGCTGCTCTTAAAACTTGGTCAAGAGCATCTACAATATATCCACAAATGGTTGGACATACAATAGCTGTTCATGACGGAAGAAAACATGTTCCAATTTACATTTCAGAAGAAATGATAGGACATAAATTAGGAGAATTTGCTCCAACAAGAACTTTTAAAGGTCATTCAGGAGATAAGAAAACTAACGTAAAATAAAGGAGGATTAAAAAATGCCAGAGCAAGAAAATGTTCAAACTGCAACACTAGAAGCAAGAGCAACATTAAGATATGCTAGAATTTCAAGTAGAAAAGTAAAAATAGTTGCAGACCTAATTAGAGGTAAAAAAGTTGATGAAGCATTAGCAATAGTAAAATTTACACCAAAAGCATCATCAGAAATAATAGAAAAATTATTAAAATCAGCAATAGCAAATGCTGAAAACAATCATGGTATGAATAGAGGAAATCTAATAGTTAGCGAAATTTATGCAAACCAAGGCCCAACATTAAAAAGAATTAGACCAGCAGCAAAAGGTTCAGCAGTAAGAATTAGAAAAAGAACAAGTCATATAACAATTGTTCTTAAAGAAAAGGAGGACTAATAGGCTATGGGACAAAAAGTACACCCAACAGGAGCGAGATTAGGAATA
>CALYZR010000142.1 GCA_945610215.1 uncultured Clostridium sp.
CATTTGATTATTTTTCAACCTTAACACCTCTTATTTTATATAACACAATATTAGATAAAATAGCAGTCTTGAATTTTTTGCAATTTTGTGATATAGTGAGTATACTAAAAATAAAGGAAATACTTAGTCTTACTAGTATTTCCTTTGTTTTAATTATTATATTTGCAAAATTTATATTATCGATTAGTTATTATTCAGATTTTTGGTTTCTTTAACAAGTTCATCAAAATCTGAAATGTATTTCTTATCTTGTATCACTCTAAATTTTTTGTATTCATCTAAAGCTAATTTGTCTGCTATTTCTCTTTTTATTTTTCCATTATCTGTTAAAATATTATATTCGTTTATTTTTAAAAACACTTCTAGTTTGTCTTTCCATTCTTTCATTGAAATAATTTTTCCTAATTTAACTTGTCTTTCTGCATAATCAAGATACATTGAAACTAAATTATTTAATTCAGTAATTTCTTCTTGTGATAGATAATTTTTTGCTATTATTACATCTGTTTCAAGAATTTTTCCATTTGGTGCATTTTTCCAAGTTGTTAATCCCATATTTTCCTTTTTACTATCTGCTCTATTATAAATAATTTCGGGTGCTGTCATACCAGTAATTGCAAAATGCAACTTGTTCTGAACATTTCTATAAAATTCTTGCGTTATTTCGCTGTTTTTATCATAATCAAAACTACATTCTTTATATATATCAGTTATTTTTTGATAGAATCTTCTTTCACTTGCCCTAATTTCTTTTATCTTAACTAATAATTCATCAAAATAATCTTTTCCAAACTTAGGTCCATTTTTTAAAAATTCACTATTTACAACAAAACCCTTTTTTATATATTCTTTTAATGTTTTTGTTGCCCAAATTCTAAAATCTGTAGCCTCTTTTGAGTTTACTCTGTATCCTACGGCTATAATTGCATCTAAACTATAAAAATTTGTATTATATTTTTTTCCATCTGAAGCAGTTACTCTAATTTTTTGAGTAACTGAATCTTGCTCTAATTCTCCTGTTTTAAAAATATTTTGTAAATGATATGTTATATTATTTTCAGCTACATTAAATAACTTAGACATTGATTTTTGAGTTAACCAAAAATCTTCCTCATTATATAGAACTTCTACTGATATATTCTCATTATTTTGACTTTGATATATTATTAAATCTTTTAAATTTTCTATATTATTCAATTAAATTTACCTCTTTCATAATTTTTTTATTCATATAACTACATTCATTGCATCAGAACTTTTGTTTGTATTTTATAATATTCTTTATTATCTGTCAACAGATTTGAGCAAAGTTATCTAACATTTATAGTAATTATATGAACAAAGCGACCTAGTCGCCCTTTGTTCTCGCCGATTTGAGTTTCCGAATAAAATGAGGAAATCTCAAAGGCAATAGCGATTGTAGCATTTTTATATAATAAAAATTTCGGAGAAATTTCTTATTATATAAAAAAGGAAATACCCTTAAACATAAGTATTTCCCCTTTTTATATTTAATCAACATTTACACCTTTTTCAAGTTGTTTTTTACCTAAAATGTAATAGAATGATATATAAACAATATAAATTCCAATTCCTATATACATGATAGATTTTATTGCATTTACATTAACTATTTCAGTTGTGTTAATTAAGTTCATAACATTTGAGTTAAATAGTCCAAATATATAAATCAATCCTAAAGTTAGAGCTTGTGTTACTAAATATAATACAAAACTTATTATTAGTGTTTTTACCATTTTATTTTGATTTGATTTATGTCCTAATATTATTCCAACATAGCCTATTAAAACTATAAACATGATTTCTAAAAAAGCTACAAAAGAAATTAATAGCAATAAATTAAGCACAGTTGTATTGTATGTTCCTGCTGCAAGTTCTAACATAGATTTTAGTAGTTGCATATTAGCTTCTGAATAATAACATATAAATATACATACTACACTAACCACAACTGTAGTAAAAACACATATTATAGCAGAAATAACTTTTGAAGCATATATAGTTTTCTTTTCTACTGGCAGAGTATGTGTAAGATATGATTCATCTTTGTATACATTTTTAATAAATCTTGCCCATAATCTCATTAAGCAATTTATTAAACTACTTACCATCATACTTATTGCAATTCCAAATACAATTTGAGTTACTACTGAAAAAACAAGTGAGTTCTCAATTAAACTTAATCCTCTTCCTATAACAGAAAAAATAAATGCTAAAATGTAAAACACTACAACTACTTTATATACCCATTTTAAATCATATTTTAATAATTTTCTTAACATTTAAAATACCTCCTAAATATTTCGTCTATTGATTCTTTTTCTTTGTTTCTAAGTTCATCTGCTGAAGATGTTAAAATGATTTCTCCTTTATCTAAAAAGATTACTTCATCTAAAATTCTTTCAATGTCTGAAATTAAATGTGTTGAAATAATCACACTTGCACCTTCAGAAAAATTAGAAAGTATTGTGTCTAGTATATAATCTCTTGTTGCTGGGTCTACTCCTCCTAATGGCTCATCTAATATGTAAAGCTCAGCATTTCTACTCATAACAAGAATTAATTGTAATTTTTCTTGCATACCTTTTGACATTTTAGATATTTTTTTATTAATATCTAGATTTAAATCTTTTAATAGTTTAACTGCTTTTTGTTTATCAAAATTTTTATAAAATTCTTCAAAATACTTAAGTACTTGTTTTATTGTCATTTCTTTATCTAAATATGTTCTTTCTGGTAAATAAGATATGATTTCTTTTGATTTTACTCCCGGCTTTTCTCCATTAATTAATATCTCTCCACTTGTAGGTGTTAATAAGTCATTTACTAATTTTATTAATGTACTCTTGCCCATTCCATTTTTTCCTAAAAGTCCTATTATTTTTCCTCTAGGAATTG
>CALYZR010000143.1 GCA_945610215.1 uncultured Clostridium sp.
TGATAAGTCTACTATTAGTTTACCTCTCCAATACATTTTCATTCTTGGTTCTTTTGTTACTTTTGCTACTACTGACATTTCTATATTTTCTTCTGATACTAGTTTTTTAAATTTTTCTACGTCCTTTTCTTCTATTACTACTGCCATTCTTTCTTGTGATTCTGATATTGCAAGTTCTGTTCCGTCTAATCCTTCGTATTTTTTTGGAACTTTATCTAAGTCTATTTCTAGTCCATCAGCTAGTTCTCCAATTGCTACGGAAACACCACCTGCTCCAAAGTCGTTACATCTTTTTATTAATTTCGTTACTTCTGGATTTCTAAATAATCTTTGTATTTTTCTTTCTTCTGGTGCATTTCCTTTTTGTACTTCTGCTCCACAACTAGTTAATGATTCTGAGTTATGTGCTTTTGATGACCCTGTTGCTCCTCCACAACCGTCTCTACCTGTTCTTCCTCCTAATAATATAACAGCGTCACCAGGCTCTGGAACTTTTCTTACTACATTTTCTTTTGGTGCTGCACCTATTAATGCTCCTATTTCTAATCTTTTTGCTGCATATCCGTCATGATATATTTCTGCCACTTGACCGGTTGCAAGTCCTATTTGATTTCCATATGAACTATACCCACGAGCAGCTTCATTTGTTAGTTTCCTTTGTGGTAATTTGTTAGGCATTGTTTCTTGTACAGATTTTCTTGGATCAGCACATCCTGTAACACGCATTGCTTGATATACATATGCCCTTCCAGATAAAGGATCACGTATTGCTCCACCTAGGCATGTTGCTGCTCCTCCAAATGGTTCTATTTCTGTAGGGTGATTGTGTGTTTCATTTTTAAACATTATTAAATATTCTTCAGGTTTTCCATCTACTAAAATTTCTGCTTTAATACTACATGCATTTATTTCTTCTGATTCATCTAAGTCTTTTAACATTCCTTTTTTCTTAAGCTCTTTTACTGCAATTGTTGCAATATCCATTAAACATATATCTTTTGCTTTCTTGTTATCATAAACAAATTCTCTTGATTTTTTATATTCTTCATATACATCTTTTGCTAAATCCCAATTTATATCAACTTTTTCTAGCCTAGTTAAAAATGTTGTATGTCTACAGTGATCTGACCAGTATGTATCTATCATTTTCATTTCTGTCATAGAAGGATCTCTTTTTTCTACATCTCTAAAATATTCTTGACAGAATTTTAAATCTTCTAAATCCATTGCAAATCCATACTTTTCATAGAATTTTTTAGAATCTTCATCTGTCATGTTAATAAATCCTTCTACTATTGCAACATCTTCTGGTTCTTCTTGTTTTTCAGCTAAACTGTCTAGTTTTTCTAATCTGCATTCTCTTGAGTCTACTGGATTTATAATATATGATTTTATTTTGTTTACATCATCTACGCTTAAATCTCCTTTTAGAATATATATTTTTGCACTTTTAGATACTGGTTTTGCCCCTGAGGTTAATATTTGTAAACATTCTGATAATGAATTTGCTCTTTGATCAAATTGACCTGGTAAAAATTCTACACCAAATATTTTATCTTCTTTTTTAAAAGGATACTCTTCTTCAAAACAAATATCTACTTGAGGCTCTGAAAATACTGTGTTTTTTGCTTCTTCGAATATTTTATCATTTATACCTTCAACATCATATCTATTTAATATTATAACGTCTTTCAAATTATCAATTAAAAGATTTTCTTTTAAGTCTGCTAATAATCCTTTTGATTCAATATTAAATCCTGGTTTCTTTTGGACGTATATACGTTTTACCATTTTTTCCTCCCTTATTTATTATTTAAATTGTAATTTCTTTATTGCCTTCTACAACCTCTCCTATTAAATATGCCTCTTCTCCTGCATCTTTTAACATATTTATTGCTTTTTTTACTTCATTTTCTGGAACAATTACTGCCATTCCAATTCCCATATTAAATGTGTTATACATATCTCTTTCTGGTATGTTTCCTCTTTTAGCAATTAGTTTAAATATTGCTGGTACCTCATAAGAATTTTTATCTATTTTCAATGCTACTCCATCTCTTAACATTCTTGGCATATTTTCATAAAATCCTCCACCTGTTATATGTGATATTCCTTTTACTTTTACTTGTTCTATAAGTTTTAATATTGGTTTTACATATATTTTTGTAGGCTTTAGTAATGCTTCCCCTATTGTGCATCCTAATTCTTCTACATACTCATTTAAATTTTCCTTATTTACATCAAATACTTTTCTAACTAAGGAAAATCCATTAGAATGAACTCCTGACGATTTAAGGCCTATTACTTTATCCCCAATTTCAATTGTTTTGTTATTTATAATTTTCTTTTTGTCTACTACTCCAACGCAAAATCCTGCCAAATCATATTCATCTACTGGATAAAATCCTGGCATTTCTGCTGTTTCTCCACCTATTAAGCTACAGTTTGCTTTTTTACAACCTTCTGCCACACCAGATACTATTGTTGCTACTTTTTCTGGTATGTTTTTTCCAAGTGCCATATAATCTAAAAAAAACATTGGGCTTGCTCCTGTGCATATTACATCATTTACACACATTGCTACACAATCTTCTCCTATTGTGTCATGCTTGTCCATTAAAAAAGCCAATTTTAGTTTTGTTCCTACTCCATCTGTTCCTGAAACTAAAATTGGTTCTTCCATTTGCTTAATTTGTGGCGCATAAAGTCCACCAAATCCACCTATGTCTGATATAACAGACCTTGTATATGTTTCTTGTACTGCTTTTTTCATTAGTTGTACTCCTTTGTATCCTGCTGTAACATCTACTCCTGCAGCTTTATAACTTTCGCTAAAACTTTTTTCCATCTGATTTCTCTCCTATCTTGTAAGG
>CALYZR010000144.1 GCA_945610215.1 uncultured Clostridium sp.
TATTATACCATATATTGGTAGACTAGTAAAGAAAAAATATTAACTTTATGTAAACGCAAAAAACTCCCTTAGAAATTCTAAGAGAGTTTTTGTGTCAAACTTTTCGCACAAGATACCCTTCTGGGGTTTTAGTAACAACATAGCCTAACAAGTGTAGACGTGATGTTAAAATGCTAGCCTGACATGGAGAAAGTTGCCCAACATTGCAGGATTCACCACGTTCAAATTTAAAAAAGTTAGAAGGAGAAATAACAAAATCTATTATTTCTTCAATCCGTTCTTGTGGTGAAAATTGCGATGATGAGAAATTTGCTAATTGAAACATTTTAGTTCCTCCGTTTTTTAATATGGTTTTTACCAGTAATAAATATAATAGCATAAAAGGAAAAATATGTCAACATAAAGTAAAACCGACTTTGATTAACAAAGTCGGTTTGAGGCTTTTACCATTCTAAATACTGATTAGATTCTCCATTAACGATTGTAAAACCATTGAAACGTAACCATTCATCTACCACTTCTGAATGCTCATATCCAGAAAGGGACATTCTGAGCTGTTGCTGTTCTGCCTCTTTACGAGCTGCTTTAAATATTTCATCAAAGCATTTCTCTTCTTTTCTGGACATTTCAGCTTTGGGATAATTAGGTAAGCGCCTAGCAGGATGCAAAGCTATTGACCGAAGCCATAAAGCCATAGTCCCACCAAAAATTTCAATGTACGGTGCATCTGGAAATTCTTTGTTTCTTTTCAAAATAAAACCTCCCAAAATTTTGTAAAATTATTATATAGTGGATGAAATTAAAAGTCAATAATTATTGAATATTTTTATGTAAATTAGTTTTATTACTTGATAAAAAACATTCTTTATAATATAATACAAACAAAAAGAAAAGAGGGTAAAATGTCAAATTTTGTACATCTACATATCCATAGTGAATTTAGTTTACTAGACGGAGCAAATAGAATAAAAGATTTACCAGCAAGAGCAAAAGAATTAGGAATGGATTCTATTGCTCTTACTGACCATGGGGTTATGTTTGGCGTTGTAGATTTTTATAAAGAATGTAAAAAACAAGGTGTAAAGCCTATTATAGGTTGTGAAGTATATGTTGCCCCAAGAACAAGATTTGATAAAGAACCAAATATAGATAATCATTATTACCATCTTATTTTACTTGCAAAAAACGAAACTGGGTACAAAAATTTAACGCATTTGGTGTCAATGGGATTTACAGAAGGATTTTATTATAAACCACGTATAGATTATGAAATTTTGGAAAAATACCATGAAGGACTAGTTTGTTTAAGTGCTTGCTTAGCTGGAAATGTAAACAAAGAAATATTGAATAATAATATAGAAAAAGCGGAAGAAGTTGCATTATGGCATAAAAATTTATTTGGAGAAGATTATTATTTAGAAATACAACCAAATGGACTTCCAGAGCAGGTGTTAGTAAATCAAAAATTAATAGAAATGTCCAAAAAATTAGATATTCCGTTAGTTGCAACGAATGATTCTCATTATTTAAAAAAAGAAGATGCATATAATCATGAAGTTTTACTTTGTATACAAACAGGTAAAAAAATGACAGATGAAGATAGAATGCGTATGGGAACAGATGAATTCTACGTAAAATCACCAGAAGAAATGGTAGAGTATTTTAAGAATGTCCCAGAAGCAATAGAAAATACAGTTAAAATTGCAGAGAAATGTAATTTGGATTTTGAATTTGGGAATACAAAACTTCCAAATTATGAAGTACCAAAAGAATTTGCAACACATGCAGATTATTTTAAAAAACTTGCAAAAAATGGACTTTTAAAAAGGTATGGAGAAAATCCAAGCCAAGAGATAAAAGAACGTTTTGAATATGAATTATCTGTAATAGAAAAAATGGGATATGTGGATTATTTTTTGATAGTATGGGATTTTATAAATTATGCTAGAACACAAGGAATTGCCGTAGGACCAGGGCGTGGATCAGGTGCAGGTTCAATTGTTGCATATGCTTTAGGAATTACAGATATAGATCCAATAAAATATAATTTGCTTTTTGAAAGATTTTTAAATCCAGAAAGAATAAGCATGCCAGATTTTGATATAGACTTTGATTATGAAAGAAGAGGAGAAGTAATTGACTATGTTGGAAGGAAATATGGAAAAGACCATGTGTCACAAATAATAACTTTCGGAACAATGTCTGCAAGAATGGTAATTAGAGATGTAGCAAGAGCTTTAGATGTACCATATGCAGAAGCAGATAAACTTGCAAAAATGGTTCCAAATGAACTACATATTACAATAAAAAAAGCATTAGAGCAAAATAGAGAATTTGGAAACTTGTATGAACAAGATGAGCAAACAAGAAGATTATTAGATATAGCAATGGGATTAGAAGGACTTCCAAGACAGGCTTCAACACATGCTTGTCGGTATAGTTATTACAAAAGATCCAGTAATAGATTATGTGCCTTTGTATGTGAATGAAGGAACAATATCAACACAATATATAATGACAACACTAGAAGAACTAGGCTTATTAAAGATGGACTTTTTAGGACTTCGTACACTTACAGTTATTTCTGATACAATAAAATTAGTAAAAAAATGTAGAGGAATAGATGTAAAAATTGATAAGGATATGAATGATCCAAAAGTGTTTGAAGAAACATGGCAAACAGGAAACACATCTGGTATATTTCAATTTGAGAGTCAAGGTATGAGAAATTTCATGAAAGAATTAAAACCAGACTGCTTAGAAGATATAATTGCAGGCGTTTCTTTATACAGACCAGGACCAATGGATCAAATACCAAGATATATAAAAAATAAATTAAATCCAGAAAATAGCGAATAT
>CALYZR010000145.1 GCA_945610215.1 uncultured Clostridium sp.
TTTAATAGTCTTTTTTGTATTGCATTATCTGTAGTATTTATTATCTCATTCAAATATTCTTGTAAAGGAGATATATCAACAGCTCTTGCAATATTAAAATATTTCATTTCTCCTTGTTCTGAAGAAAGTTCTGCTGAAAGTTCATTTATTAAATTTTGTTTTTCTCTTTCAGTCAGTAATTGTGTATTTATAGAATATATTTTAAGTCCTGCTATTACATTTCCATCTCTTGTATAAATATAATTATTTATAATATCTAAAATACCAACTTCTTCATTACAAGTAAGCTCTTTAGTCTTTTTACTAAATATACTAAATAATTTTCCCAAGTTTCTACCTCCATTTATTATAGTATTTATATCTAAATTGTTTTTGTGTATTTGCAAATTCAATTAAAAATTTAATCTGCCTTGTAACACATAAATTGTTTTCATCTTTAGCAGTTGCTATAATTGTTCCTGCAACTCCTATAAATTCAATTACAACAGGAAGTAAGAAATTATCCTGTAGTTTATATATAATCAAGCTAATAGGAAGTAAACAAGCAAAAACAATTACTGTAGATATAAGCTCTTTAACTCCATATCCTTTAAAAAATTCCATTCTAGTTTTTACATTAGATGGAATATATAACTTATAATCATTTTCATCATTCATTAAAATTTCCTCCTTATTTTCGTAGTGTTAGAGGTTTACCAACCTCCACCGCCACCTCCTCCTTGACCTCCTCCTGAGAAGTAAGTCGGCAAAATACTTCCTGTTCCATAATAATTTTGTACTAAGTCGAGTATCACAAATATTAACTCAGCTATAATTCCAAAAACTATAGTATTTCTTATTTTCCTTTTATATGATCCTTGTGCTTCTTCATCATAGATCATCTTTGTTAAGCAAAATATCACTCTAAAAATTACTCCAAGTGGTATTATAACAACTCTTAACAAACTTATTATTTCATTTAATGTATCCATATTTTACCCTTTCTTTAATGTACTAAGTTTTCTCTTAATTTGAGAAGAAAGTTCCATAGTTTTACTTGTAGTAACTATTACATTACTAATTCCACCTGTTCCTCCTCCAAGCATAAATTCTTGTAAGAATTTAGGTGTTTTAATTGCCAAAATAATTGCGGCAATTCCAAATAACATTTTCACATTTATTAGCAATACTATTGCTATCTTGCATAATATAATCTGTACTAAAATTGTTAGAATACTTTTTATTAGCTTTTCAGAATATGATTTAAAAACTCCTCCATCAGGATTTACTAAACCAACACAAGCTAGAGGAAATCCTAATTTTAATACAAACATTTCTAAAGCTCTCATTAAGAATTGGATATATAAAACAAATAATAATATTAAGCCAATTAAAGCAACTATAGAATTAAATAATCCTGTTGTTGCTATATTAGCAATAGTTGTAGTTAAAGATATGTTATCAGCCATATTCATTGTCTGTAACATAGTTTCTCCAAACGATTTAGCAATCTGTACTACCCAATCATAAAGAATTGAAAAACTAACAGCCATTGCTATTGCTCTAATAAAATAAACTATATAAGTAAGAGGAGGTGTATCAGCCTCCCCATCAGTCCACATTATATACATATCGAAGCCTTTTTTTAAGAACTTTAAAACTATCAGTGATATAGCCAATGTTAAAATAAGTGCTTTTAACTGAGAAAAATCAATTACTGTACTTCCAAAATTTGAAGATATGTAATTTTCTGAATTAAAGCACATATCAATAAGTCCATTAAATGCTGAGTTTATTACTGTATCTGCTCCACCAATAACATTGCTAATTAACCCAGTTAAAATTCCTTCCAAAATGTACCTCCTTATTTATAATATCCAACTATTAAATTGATAAGACCACTTGCAACAATTACTCCAACACAACAAATAATTGCTATTTTTATTCTTGAATCCCATCTCTTGCCATCCATTTCATCACTTGATGATTTTCTAAGCAAATAATATCCAACTAATAAAACAGTTAAAACAGGAGCTAAAATTAAAAGCCAATTTGTTAAATCAGTTATTAAATTTTGTGTTCCTGTTGCTATTTTGCTGTCTTGTACTCCTGCAAAACAAGTGCTTGTTGAACAAATAAGACTTGTTATAACAAGTCCTGCTTTTCCTATTTTTCCTACATAATTTTTTATTTTTTCTTTTATCTTCTTCATACATAAATTCTCCTTATCTATACATATTCCAAATACCCCATAGTTTTATATCTTCAATTTCTTTTGTAGGTCTTTTTCCTTCTCTTTCAAACCTCAACTTTCTGTTATGTTCTTGATCTCCCATTCCAAATAAAGTATTAAATCTCCATTTTGAAATATCAGGAAGTTTTGTAATAATAGGAAATATGCCTGTTTGAATTACTAAAACATAAGGTCTTTCTATTCTTAAAATTTCATCTTCTGTAAGTAAATTTCTACTAATTAAATTCATAGACTCTGAGTTACTGCCACTTTGATATTTGCTATAACTACTAGATCTACTATAGCTTGAAGTAGTATAACTTCCTAGCTTTTTAGCAATTACTGAAGCTGTTTCGTTTGAAGAAGTCTTAAGATAAATCCAAGTCTGACAATTATCTCTAATATTTTCTGCTATATCTTTTCCATACTTATTTTCAAGTTGTGAAAAAGATTGCAAAAACAAATTAAATCTTATTCTTCTTCCTCCTGCTACAGTTAGCATATTACTAAAAGCAGGTATTGTAGTGAAGTTTCCAAACTCATCTAAAATATAATTAACTCTTACCTTTAGCTCTCCACCTCTTTCATCAGCAGATTCAACAAG
>CALYZR010000146.1 GCA_945610215.1 uncultured Clostridium sp.
GCGATATTATGTCAAACAGATGAAGAGGTTAAAACATTAAATTGCAAAGATTTTGAATAATTTAAGCAAAAAAATGACAAATAATTGAATAGTGCTTGACAATTTTTATACTATGTAATTAAATTAATTAGAATGGAGGAGTTTTTATGGAGAGAGTTCAAATAAAGGAAATCTTTAGAAATCAAAAGGAATATATAGGAAAGGAAATTACTGTTTGTGGTTGGATTAGACAAATAAGAGATTCAAAAAAATTAGGTTTTATAGAATTAAATGATGGTAGCTTTTTTAAATGCATACAAGTAATTTTTGAAGAGGATAAGATAAGTAATTTTAAGGATGTAGCAAAACTAAGTATAAGTTCAAGCATTTTAGTTAAAGGAGATTTAGTAGAAACACCAGATGGAAAACAACCTTTTGAAATTCATGCAAAAGAAATAGAAATTTTAGGAGCATCAGATTTAGATTATCCAATTCAAAATAAAAGACATACATTTGAATATTTAAGAACCGTTGCTCATTTAAGACCTAGAACAAATACTTTTATGGCTGTATTTAGAGTAAGATCATTAGTTGCATATGCAATTCATAAATTCTTCCAAGAACAAGGTTTTGTATATGTACACACACCATTAATAACTGGTAGTGATTGCGAAGGTGCAGGAGAAATGTTTAAAGTAACAACAATGGATTTAGACAATATTCCAAAAACAGAACAAGGTAGAGTAGACTATACTCAAGATTTTTTTAGTAAGCCTGTTAACTTAACTGTTAGTGGTCAGCTAAATGGAGAAATGTTTGCAACAGCATTTGGAAATATATATACATTTGGACCAACGTTTAGAGCAGAAAATTCTAATACTCCAAGACATGCTGCAGAATTTTGGATGATTGAACCAGAAATGGCTTTTGCAGATTTAAATGATGATATGGATGTAGCAGAGGCAATGGTAAAATATATTATAAAATTTGTAATGGAAAATGCTCCAGAAGAAATGGAATTTTTTAATAAATTTGTAGAACCAGGATTAATAGATAGATTAGAAAATGTTATTAATAATGAATTCGAAAGAATAACATATACAAAAGCAATAGAATTATTAACACCATATAAAGACCAATTTAAATATCCAGTAGAATGGGAAGCTGGACTTCAAACAGAACATGAAAGATTTATAACAGAAAAGATTTATAAAAAACCAGTATTTGTTACAGATTATCCAGCAGGAGTAAAAGCCTTTTATATGAAACAAAATCCAGATGGAAAAACAGTTGCTGCAGTAGATTTATTAGTACCAGGTGTTGGAGAGATAATTGGTGGTAGCCAAAGAGAAGAAAATTATGAAGTATTAATGAATAAAATTAAAGAACAAGGAATGAATGAAGAAACATATAAGGCATATTTAGATACCAGAAAGTACGGAACTGTTGTACATTCAGGATTTGGATTAGGATTTGAAAGAATGGTAATGTACTTAACTGGAATGTCTAACATTAGAGACGTGATTCCTTTCCCAAGAACAACAGGAAGTGCAGAATTTTAAAAGCAATAAAAAGTTTATTAATATGCATTAAATAGGAAAAATTAAGTTTTAAATTTGAGCAAAAATTATATTTAATAAGGACAGAACTATTGAACAATTAGTTTTCTGTCTTTATTTATAGCATTTAAATAAGAAAATATTACGTTACTATTACAAAATAAAAATAATTATAGAACAAAATTAATACTTGAAGTAAATGAAAAAAATCAGTAAATTTTTACAAAAATATATGCAAATCATATAATAGAAGATATAATATAGCAAATTAAGTCGAGATTGTAAATATAATTTTACATATAATCTAAATTGTATGGAGGAATAATATGGATGAGAGAATTTTAGCGGTTCAAAGGATGCAAGATTTTATTGAAAAAAATTTGTATAATGAAATTACACTTTTAGATTTATCAAAAGTTTCTTTATTTTCGCCTTGGTATTCATATAGAATTTTTAAAGAGTACATTGGACTTAGTATATCAGATTATATAAGAAAACTTCGTTTATCAAAATCAGC
The DNA here is from genome assembly GCA_945610215.1 of uncultured Clostridium sp. Taxonomy (GTDB): domain Bacteria; phylum Bacillota; class Clostridia; order TANB77; family CAG-508; genus CAG-452. The sequence continues at coordinate 2,056 of CALYZR010000146.1, forward strand.
TTTAAAATTAAGAGATAATAAAATAAAGATTATAGATATTGCATTTGAAATGGGATTTAAAAGTGTAGATGGTTATCAAAGAGCATTTCAAAAAGAATTCAATTGTAATCCTTATGAATATTCTAAAAATCCCGTGCCCATATATTTATTTAATCCATACGGAGTAAAATTTAGAAATATGGAGGCAAAGAAAAATATGGAAAAAGTAAAAAATGTTTTTGTTCAAGTGGTTGAGAAACCTGAAAGAAAGGTTATTATTAAAAGAGGAATTAAAGCAACAGAATATTTTGAATATTGCAAAGAAGTTGGATGTGAGGTTTGGGGACTTTTAACAAGTATTAAATCAATTAGTAGAGAGCCAGTTTGTTTATGGTTACCAAATAAATATGTTAAAGAAAACACATCAGTTTATGTTCAAGGGGTAGAAGTTGATATAAATTATGATGGACTTATGCCAGAAGGATTTGATATTATAGAATTACCAAAATCAAAATATTTAATGTTCCAAGGAGAGCCATTTAAAGAAGAAGACTATTGTATAGCAATTGAAGAACTACAAGAATCAATAAAAAAATATGATCCTAGTGTAATCGGGTATAAATGGGACACAGAAAATCCTAAAATTCAATTAGAACCTATTGGAGAACGAGGATACATAGAATTACATCCAATAAAATAAACTCATACCACTTTAAATGAAATTAATAAAAGAAAGAAGGACAATTATGGATCCAATTAAAATTAGAGGATTAAAGCAAAAT
>CALYZR010000147.1 GCA_945610215.1 uncultured Clostridium sp.
TCTTTATATTTGCTATCTTTAAATTTTAATTTGCTATCTTCTATCATTTTTATTAGTGCTTTATATTTTATATATGAATCTTCAGATTCTAAATTTTTCCCTAGTATTTTAACAATACTGTTAGTAGCTTCTTCTAATGATGGTTTATCTTTTTGGTCTACTCTATATATTACATGATATCCAAAATCTGTTTTTACTGGTTCTTTTGAATATGTTCCGTTTTCTAGTGCTTTACTTGCTTCCACATATTCTGTAGCTAAGCCAGAATCGAAACCATTATATCCTAAATCTTCATATACAACAGCATCTCCATATTCTTCTGCTACTTCATCAAATGATTTTCCAGAATCTAATTTTGCTATTACTTCTTTTGCTTTTGCCTTTGCTTGTTCATCTGTAACTTCATCACTTGTTTCTACCAATATATGTTTTGTATTTATTTCTCCATATACATTTTCATCATAATATTTTTGAATTTCATCTTGATCAATTTTTGTTTTTAAGTAATCTACATAGTATAAATCTCTTTTATAAGTTAATGTTAAATAATCAATAAAATCTTCTTTTGATTCAAAACCATTTTCTTTTAAGAATTCTTCTTCTGTATAACCATAGTATGTTTCGTATGTTGATATATAATAATCTGCTTGGTCTTCTACTTCTTTCTTTTGATCATCTGTAAGTTCATATTTGTTTTTTAAAATTTCATTATCAACAGCATCTAATGCATAACTTACTGGAAATACTTTCTTCATTTCATTATAAATATCATCTTTCTTTATGCTTCCGCCTTTTACTGTTGCAATTGTTTCATTTCCAAATCCAGGCACTCCTGTAATATATAGCAACACCATAATTGCTGCTCCTAATAGTAAACCTACTATTCCAGAAATCCATATTTCCTTCTTTGAAAAGATTGATTTTTTTTCTTCTTTAATGACTTTCTCTTCTTTCATAACTTTCTCCTTTTTTATTACCCTTACTGGGCATTATATTATTGAAACTATTTTATATATAGTTTATTAAAATAATCTTAAAAATTGGAATTTGTGTTCATTCGGGTGAATTCAGGACAGTCCCCAAAATCCCCCGAATGGGTGATTTTAAGGGACAGTCCCTAGAATTCCCCCTCACACAAATTACAATTTATATTCTATAAATTTATGTGTTTGCAAACTTGTTTTTAAGTCTAATATTCTTTGATTGCTTGATCCTCTAAATTTTAATGTAGGATCTTTTTTTGATTCTACAAATCTTCCATCAACCAATACATCTATTTCATTTAAACATTTATTTGTTTCTTCGTCGTTTCTATCTATAAGTTGATCCAATGTATAGCCAGAATAACACCATACATTGAATTCTGGTCTTATTTTTTTTACATCTTTTATAAATTTTAAAACTCCAGAAATATTTTCCTTACATAGAGGTTCTCCTCCACTTATAGTTATTCCATTTAAAATAGAATTTTCCTTTATTCTTTCTAAAATTTCTTCTTCATTAAATTCTTCTCCATAATTAAAGTCTTGTGCTTCTTTATTATGGCATCCTGGGCAATGATGTGGGCAACCACTTACGAATAAAACTGCTCTCCATCCCAATCCATTTGATATACTTTCATCATAAAAACCTGCTATTTTCATAATAGTCATCTCCTACTTATTTGTTATCTTTTCCTGTATGAGTTACTCTATCATGTAGCTCTGCTAATTTTCCTTTGTTCCATCTAGAAGTTGTACCTACTAAATAACCTGTTATTCTTTGAATTGTATCAATGCTTTCTCCTCCACATACTGGACACACCTTTAAATTTGCATCTGCGTTTTCAAATCCACAATCCAAACATCTAGAACGTGTATGATTTATTGATCCATATCCCATATTATATTTATCCATTAAATCTACAACTGCTTCTACACTACTTGGATTATGCGTAGCATCTCCATCTAATTCTATATAGAAAATATGTCCTCCTGCTGTTAGAGCATGATAAGGAGCTTCTATCTTTGCTTTTTCTTCTGCAGTACATTTATACCATACTGGAACATGATTACTATTTGTATAATAATCTTTATCTGTTACACCTAATATAGTACCATATTCTTTTCTATCCATTTTTGTAAATCTTCCAGATAATCCTTCTGCTGGTGTTGCAAGTAGAGAATAATTTAAATCATATCTTTCTGAATATTTGTCACAAGATTCTTTCATTTGTGTAATTATTTCTATTCCTAATTTTTGTGCTTTTTCTGATTCTGCATGATGTTTACCTGTAAGTACAGTTAGACATTCCGCTAAACCTATAAATCCAATTCCTAATGTTCCATGTTTTAAAACTGACTCTACTTTATCGTTTGGTTTTAAGTTTTCACTGCCTTGCCATAATCCTGACATTAATAGTGGAAATTGTTTTGCAACTGCACTACATTGAAATTTGTATCTGTCATACAGTTGTCTTGCTGCAATGTCTGTATATTTTTCTAGTTTATTTAGGAATATTTTTTTAACTTCTTTATTGTATTTTTCTGTCATGTATTGTTCACTGCCTTTTCCGAGTTCAAAATTAATTCCTAAATTTTCTTGTGCTTCTTTTGCTGATTCTATTGCTATTTTTACTATATTTACTGTTGTAAATGATAGATTTCCTCTTCCTACTGATGTATCTTCTCCATGTCTATTTCCAAATACTCTTGTTCTGCATCCCATTGTAGCAACTTCATAGTAATATCTTTTTGGATCTTTTGCATCCCACTTAGGATGTCTATTAAATGTTGCATCTAGATTCAAGAAATTTGGGAAAAATCTTTTTGC
>CALYZR010000148.1 GCA_945610215.1 uncultured Clostridium sp.
GTTTGTTTCTATTGATGGAATTCCATTTAAATTTGTAGACACAGCAGGAATAAGAAAAGCAGATAATAAAGTAGAAGAAATAGGAATAGAAAAATCTAAAAAAGTTGCAAATGAAAGTGATTTAATAATAGCAATGTTTGACAATTCTAAAAATCTTACAAAAGAAGATGAAGAAATTTTAGAATTTATAAAAAATAAAAATGCAATTATAATATTAAATAAAATGGATTTAAAAGAAAATAAATTAGAAAAAGAAGAGAAAATAAGAGGAGCAGGAAAAGATATATTAAAAATGTCTTTGCTTTCAAATTGCGATTTAAGCGATTTTTATAGAGAACTAAACGTCTTATTTAAATTAAATAAAATAAACCCTGATAACGAAATTATAGTCACAGAAATTAGACATAAAAAATTAATAGAAGATGCAATTAAACATACAAAAAATGCGAAGAAAACAATTTTAGAAAATATACCAATAGATATTATTTCTATTAATGTAAAAGAAATAGTAGAAGATTTATCAAAGATAACAGGTGAAAATGTAACAGAAGATATAATAAACGAAATTTTTTCTAAATTCTGTTTAGGAAAATGATATATGAAAAGAAAGGATAAAAATATGAAATATAATGCAGGAGAATATGATGTAGCAGTAATAGGTGCAGGACATGCAGGCTGTGAAGCAGCATTAGCATGCAGTAGAAAAGGGCATAAAACCGTACTTTTTTCGATTAGTTTGGAATGCGTTGCAAATATGCCATGTAATCCTAATATTGGTGGAACATCAAAAGGACATCTAGTAAGAGAAATAGATGCACTAGGTGGGGAAATGGGAAAAAATATAGATAAAACATTTATACAATCTAGAATGCTAAATACTTCAAAAGGACCAGCAGTATATTCTTTGAGAGCACAAGCAGACAGAAAAAAATATCAACAAGAAATGAAGTATACATTGGAAAAACAAGAAAATTTGTCAATAAAACAAGCAGAGATAGTTGATATAAAGGTCGAAAATGGAAGAGTAGTAGCTGTTGAAACAAACATAGGTGCAATATATAGTGTTAAAGCTGTAATAATAGCTACAGGAACATATTTAAAAGGAAAAATATATATAGGAGAAACAAACTTCGAAAGTGGACCAGACGGTGTGTTTCCTGCAAACAAATTATCTGAATGTTTAAAAGGGCTTGGAATAAAAATAGTTAGATTTAAGACAGGTACACCTGCCAGAGTAAATAGAAGAACAATAGATTTTTCTAAAATGGAAATACAAGAAGGAGATAAAGAAATAACTCTATTTTCATTTGAAAACGAGCCAAAACAAATTAATCAAGAACCATGCTATTTGACTTATACAAATGAAAAAACACATGAAATAATAAGAAAAAATTTGCATCGTTCTCCTTTATATGCAGGAGAAATAGAAGGAACTGGACCAAGATATTGCCCATCTATTGAAGATAAGGTAGTTAGATTTAGCGATAAACCAAGACATCAAATTTTTATTGAACCAATGGGAGAAAATACAGAGGAAATGTATGTACAAGGAATGAGTTCATCACTTCCAGAAGATGTACAAATAGAAATGTATAGAACGATTGCAGGATTAGAAAATGTTGAATTTACAAGACCAGCATATGCGATAGAATATGATGCAATAGATCCAACCCAATTAAAATTATCGTTGGAATTAAAAAATATTAAAGGAATGTTTTTAGCAGGGCAAATAAATGGAACATCAGGATATGAGGAAGCAGCTGCACAAGGAATAATTGCAGGGATTAATGCAAGCTTACAACTAGAGGGAAAAGAACCAATAATATTGCATAGATCAGATGCATATATTGGTGTTTTAATAGATGATATTGTTACAAAAGGCACAAATGAGCCATATAGAATGATGACCTCAAGAGCAGAGTATAGATTATTATTAAGACAAGATAATGCAGATCTAAGATTAACTCCAATAGGACATGAGATAGGACTTATATCAGATGAAAGATATAATAAATTCTTAAAGAAAAAAGAAAACATAGAAAAAGAAATAGAAAGAATAAAAGAATTAACAATAAAACCAACAGAAGAAGTAAATGATTTCTTAAAGGAAAGTAACTCTACATCACTAAATACAGGTATAAAACTAGTTGAATTATTAAAAAGGTCAGAACTTAACTATAGCACCTTAAGTAAAATTGACCCAGAAAGACCAAGTTTAACAAAACAAGAAGCAGAAGAAGTAGAAATACAAGTAAAATATGAAGGCTATATAAAGTTACAAATGGCTCAAGTAGAAAAATTTAAAAAGCTTGAAAACAAAAGGCTTCCGGACGACTTTGACTACAATAGGTTGAATGGAATTAGCTTAGAGGCAAGACAAAAATTAAATAAATTTAAACCTGTTTCTGTAGGACAAGCATCAAGAATTTCGGGAATATCCCCAGCAGATATAAGCGTTTTGTTAATATATCTGGAGCAAATGAAAAAAAATAAATAATAATATATGGGTTGCGACCTATAGAGCCTCATTATATTAAGGAGAGAAAAATGGAAAGAAAAGAATTTGATGAAAAGATGGTTAGAGATTTAAAATCTTTGGGTATTGAATTGTCAGAGCATCAATTAGAGCAGTTTTATAACTATATGAACATTCTAATAGAATGGAACAAAGTTATGAACTTAACGAATATAACTGAACCAATAGATATAATTCAAAAGCATTTTGTGGATTCATTAACGGCTTTAGAAAAAATAAAAGAAACCGACTCAATAATAGATGTGGGAACTGGTGCT
>CALYZR010000149.1 GCA_945610215.1 uncultured Clostridium sp.
GTGAGAAGTGCAGTTTTTATTTCTTAGATACGAATTACAATAATAATATTCGTGATTTTTTGCTTTTTTTATTGTAAATCCACTTCCACATTCATTACATTTTAAATGACCTGCAAAATCATCATATTTATTCTCATTATTTACTCTAATACATCTTTCATATAAAGATTCTTGAACTTTTTCAAAATCTTCTCTTGAAATTATTGCTTTATGATGATTTGGGATAATAGTTCTTTCATCATTTTTGACTCTCCTAGTTTTCTTAATTTTATGGCTAACTTTTTTTCTAACACTTTGTATTAAATCTCCAGTATATGTTTGATTTTTTAATATTTCATCTAACTTTTTAGTATCCCATTTTTGTATTTTATCATTTTCTTCAAATTTTAGAGTCCCTTTTTGAATTTTATAAACTCTTGGTGTGGGAATATTTAGAGAATTTAATTCATCAGCAATATTCTTCTTACTCTTTCCAGATAATATCATATTAAATATTTTCTTAACTACTTTTTCTGCATCCTTATCAATTATAAACTTATGCTTATCCTTTGGATCTCTTAAATAACCATATGGTGCAAATGAACCAATAAATTGTCCATTTTCTTTTTTATTATCTAATACACTTCTAACTTTATTAGAAATATCTCTAGCATACTCATCATTCATTAAGTTTTTAAAAGGAACAATAACATTATTAACTGACTTTGGATCTTTATAACTATCAACATTATCATTAATTGCGATAAATCTAATACCATAGTTAGGAAATATCTGCTCTATATAATTTCCAACCTCTATATAATTTCTTCCTAATCTTGATAAATCTTTTACAATAATGCAATCTATTTTTTTATTTTCTATATCACTTAACATTCTTTTAAAATCCGGTCTATCAAAAGATGTTCCAGAATAACCATCATCAATATAATATTCTACATTTTTAAATTCTTTATTTTGTTTTATATATTGATTGATTATACTTCTTTGATTTCCTATACTATTTGATTCTGCTTTATCTCCATCATCTGATGATAATCTTAAATATGCTGCTACATTCCATTTACTCATACAGCCACCTCCATTTCATTTTCAATTGATTTTAATGCTCTTTCATATTCATCTTGATATTTAAATTTAATTGTTATATTTCCTCCCTCGTGAACATATATACAATCTATAAGTTCTTCTATAACTTCTCTTGATAAGGATTTTATCTTTTTATTTCTTCTGAAATGTTCTATCCAATATTCATCTTCTTTTATATCTCTTAAACTTGATTCTATTTTATTCTCATAGACTTTAATTTCATTATTAAGATTTTCAATGCTTTTTTCATAGTCATTTGAATAATTTATGAATTCTTCTTTTGATATTCTTTCTAATTTCCAATCTTCGTAAGCCACTTTTTTCAATCTTTTTATTTTATCAATATCATTATTTAATTTTAATATTTGTTTTTCATATTCATCTTTATTTGTTGTTTTACTATTTTCTTTTATTTTGTTAATTGTTTTTTCTATATTTAAAACAGACTTTATTTGCATAAGTATTGCTTCAATGACCATAGAATCAAGTTCACTTGTTTTGATTTTATGAGGAGAACATTTACTTGAGGTTGTTTTATAATTTCTACAATAGAAATTAGATGATGTCCTTCCATCTCGAAAATCTTCCATTTTACACATACTTCTTCCACAATCGGCACATTTAATTTTGTACTTATAAATAGTTAGTTTTTCTGGTCTTTTCTTTTTACTTAATCTTTCTTTTATTGTTTCTTGTATTTTATTAAAGTCTTCAACACTTATTATTCCCTCGTGTGTCCCCTCAACAATTACCCATTCACTTTTTGGCTTATAAATTTGTCTATGGTCTTTATAACTAATTGAACCTGTTCTGTTCCATACCAAATTACCAATATATATTTCACTTGTTACCATTTTCCCTATTGTAGAAGTACTCCAATGATAAACTATTTCTTCATCTTCAGAACTCATACTTAATTTGTATTTCTTTCTTCTTTGCACTTCTTTTCTGCACAAGATTCCATTATCATTTAAAAATCTTGCAATTTTAATGTGTCCAAATCCATCTAATGCCATTTTAAATATTTTTCTTACAACTGGTGCTTCTTCTTCATCTATAATTAATTGATGAATATTATCTGGATTCTTTTTATATCCATAAGGGCAAGTTCCTCCAACCCATTCTCCGTTTAATGATTTAGTCATCAAAACACTTCTAACCTTATTAGAAATATCTCGTGCATACTCATCATTCATTAAGTTCTTAAATGGAACAATAATGTTATTTACTGACTTCGGGTCTTTAAAACTATCAATATTATCATTTACTGCTATAAATCTTGTATTATATAAAGGAAATATCTGCTCTATATAATTTCCAACTTCAATATAATTTCTTCCAAATCTTGATAAATCTTTTACTATTATTGTATTTATATCTCCATTTACAAGAGCGTTAAACATTCTTTTAAAATCAGGTCTATTAAATGTTGTTCCAGAATAACCATCATCTTGATAGTAATCTATTATTTCTATATTTTCTTCTTTCTTTAAAAAGTATTCTATAATTTCTTTTTGGTTAGTTATACTGTCTGATTCTGCATTATCTCCATCATCTGATGATAACCTACAATATATACCTACTTTCCAAATATTTTTTTCTTCTTTATTAACTTTTTTTCTACGAGGCATTATTTAACACCTCCATCACAATATTTTTCTCTCATCCAAGCAAAATCTATCATAACTTTAGCATTAAATAATTTTT
>CALYZR010000150.1 GCA_945610215.1 uncultured Clostridium sp.
CAAAACAACAAAATAGATAGTGATGCAGAAGTAGAAATAAAAGAGGATAGAAAATTACTTGGGCTAACAGAAGTAACAGGACAAGGTTTTATAATAAAACTTGATGATAACAGACAAATAAATAGTTCAGAAGTACTAAATGTAAGTGATTATTTAGTACACGAAGGAGATTTGTTATATATAGTAAATGAACTATTTAATGCAGGAGCAGATGCAATTGCAATAAATGACCAGAGAATAACAAGTAAAACATCAATAATTTGCGATGGAAATATAATTAGAATAAATGGAGAAATTGTATCAGTGCCAATAACAATACAAGCAATAGGTTATCCAGAAAGAATGTATTATGCTTTAAAAAGACCTGGAGGATATTTAGAAATTTTAGCTAATGCAGGAGTACAAGTGTATGTGCAAAAATCAGAAAAAATTACACTTCCAAAATATGAAGGAGTATATAGTTCAGAATTTTTAACAAGAGGTGATGTATAGTTGAAAAAAGGAAAAATAACGATAACAATAACAATAGGACTTGTAGTTTTAATATTAACTGTGGTTATGTTTGTACAATTTAAAACAGTTAAACAAACAGACTTTACATCATTAGAAAATATGCGAGAAGATGAACTAAGAACAGGAATAACAAATTTTAAACAAAAAACAGAAGAAACAAATAAAAGACTAGAAGAAGTAAATGGTAAAATAGTAGAATATGAAAAAACAATAGCAAATAATACAGAAGCATCAGAAGTATTAGCAAAAGAGATAGAACAATTTAATAATATATTAGGAAAAAATGAAGTAAAAGGTGAAGGTGTAGTAATAACTTTAACAGATACAAGAAATCAGAGAATTTGGTCAGAAGATTTAAGATCATTAGTAAATGAGCTAAAAGAAGCTGGAGCAGAAGCAATATCTATAAATGATCAAAGAATAGTATATGATACATATATAGTAGATATAAGCAATACATATATACGTATAAATGGACAAGAAATGATAGTTTCACCATATGTAGTAAAAGCAATAGGAAATCCAACATATCTAGAAAGTGGACTTTCAAAAAAACAATATGGATATATAGACACAAAACTTGCAGAAGGAAAAGATGTAACACTTAAAAGAGAAAATAACATAGTGATAAAAAAATATGAAGGAAATTTAAGCATGGAATATGCGAATTAGGAGGTAGTTAAATGATAGCAATCGCAATTGTAATAGGATGTGTAGTAGGAGCATTAATAGGAATAAATTTACCAGTAATTTCATATACATATTCAGGATATTTAGCAATAGCAATAGTTGCAGCTTTGGATTCAGTATTTGGAGGAATAACATCAGTACTTAAAGGAAATTTTGACTTAAAAGTATTTCTATCAGGATTTTTTGGAAATGCAATACTTTCAATATTATTAACGTGGTTAGGAGTAAAATTAAATGTAGATATATATCTAGCAGCTATAGTAGTATTTGTAGGAAGAATGTTTACAAATCTTGCAATTATTCGTAGATATTATATAGATAAATGGAGCAAAAAAATAGAAGAAAAAGAGGAAAACAAAAATGAGAATGAGAAGAAAACCGTGGGTTAGAAAAGAACTTGCAGAAGCAGAATTCTTTATAGATGATGCAACACAAAACCTAGGGAGATGGCATGAAGCCTTTAAGAGAAAAAATCAACCTATGCATTTAGAACTTCGGATGCGGAAAAGGCGGATTTATATCAAAATTAGCAGTTATAAATCCAGATATAAATTATTTAGGAATAGATATAAAAAGTGAAGTATTAGGATTAGCAAAAAGAAATATAGAAAAAGAATATTTAAATGCACAAAGAGAAATAGATAATGTGCTTTTAACAGCATATGAAATAGAAATAATACAAAACATTCTAAACGAAAAAGATTCAGTAGATAGAATATATATAAATTTTTGTAATCCATGGCCAAAACCTAGACACAACAAAAAGAGACTAACACATACAAAACAATTGGAAAAATATAAAGTATTTTTAAAACAAGGTGGAGAAATATATTTTAAAACAGATGACTATAATTTATATAAAGCAACAATAAAATATTTAGAAGAATCAGGTTTTGAAATTATAAAACAAACAGAAAATTTGCATAAAGAGCCAATATGGGAAAATAATATAGAAACAGAACACGAGAAAATGTTTGAAGAACAAGGAATTACAACAAAAGCAATAATTGCAAAAATAATATAAATTTGCCAAAAAGGTATTTACAAAATGTAAATATATGGTATAATAAAAATAGAAATGAGAAACCACAAACGTGGTTTGCCATGTGTACGTAAAAACGCATCTCCAACGACAATCACAGATGCGTTTTTTTATTGGTTATTCGCTTTTACTTAAAATTATGCAAATTGCAATAATTAAGGTAAAAGCTATGATAGTTACAAAAAATTGCCAAAAAAACAATAAAAAAGATGCGCAAAATTTGTTGAAAAAAAAACTGCAATATAATATAATAACTCTATCAAAAACAAGATGGGGAAACTTCCTCACAAGATAGGAGAGATTTGTAATGGAGAAAAGTTTTAGCGAAAGTTACAAAGCAGCAGGCGTGGATGTTACAGCAGGATATAAAGGCGTAGAATTAATGAAAAAAGCAGTTCAAGCAACATATACAGATGAAGTAATATCAGACATAGGAGGATTTGGAGGGCTTTATGCGCCACAAATTAAAGGAATGGAAGAACCAATTTTAGTTTCCGGAACAGATGGAGTAGGAACAAAACTAAAATTGGCTTTTTTAATGGATA
>CALYZR010000151.1 GCA_945610215.1 uncultured Clostridium sp.
ACAATTGTTGCAGAAAAAGTGAGAAGAGAATTAAAATTTACTAAAAATGCTTTTATTGGAGTATTAACTTCAAATAAAATGTTTATTAGATCTTTAAAACTTTAACCTACTCCATCTAAGTAATTTCTAACCTTATTACTATCTTTATTTTTTGGAGGTTAATGTAAAATGACAATAGAAAAGCATTTAAAATTAACTGGTATTTCTAATATTTCATGGAAAGATGCAATCACTAAAACCATATTAGAAGCGTCTAAGACAATAGATTATATTTCGTCTGTTACTGTTCTAGAGCAAAAAGCAAAAATTGATGGAAACAAAATAGTTGAATACTATTCAACTATTGACCTTTGTTTTAATATTGATGAAAAAAGACTTTAAAGGAGGATAATGATGGAGCCTATAAACACTCAAAAAGAATATCAAGACTATGTTAATAAAAAATCACCCAATTCTCCAATCTGGAAAAACTGTTTTAATGCATTCTGGATTGGTGGATTAATTTGTACTATTGGGCAATTTATAATGGAAATTTGCAAATTTAGAGGTTTAACTGAAGAAATCAGTTCAACTATTGTTTCAATATTACTAATATTTTTAAGTGCCTTTTTAACAGCTCTTAATATATTTAATAAAATAGGAAAATTTGCAGGTGCTGGTTCTCTTGTTCCAATTACTGGATTTGCCAATTCCATTGTTTCTCCTGCAATGGAATATAAATCAGAAGGCTATGTTATGGGAGTTGGAGCAAAAATGTTTACTGTTGCAGGTCCTGTGCTTGTGTATGGTATTTCCACTTCTATAATAGTTGGAATAGTGTATTTAATTTTTAATACGCAGACTATAACATTAGTTTAAACAAATTTTATTATATTAAACAAATTGTAATTTGTGTTCATTCGGGTGAATTCAGGACAGTCCCCAAAATCCCCCGAATGGGTGATTTTAAGGGACAGTCCCTAGAATTCCCCCCTCACACAAATTACAATTTGAAAGGAAAAAAGATGATAAATATTTTTGTAAGAGTATTAATAATATACATATTAGTCTTAATAGTAATGAGATTAATGGGCAAAAGAGAACTTGGTCAAATGCAACCATTTGAATTAGTAATAGCAATTATGATTGCAGATTTAGCATCAGTGCCGATGGCAGATACAGGTATACCAATAACAAATGGAATAATTCCAATTCTTGCATTATTATTAATACAACTAATAATATCAATTATTAATTTGAAAAGTATAAATGGCAGAAAAATAATTTGCGGGAAGCCGTCCATATTGGTATATAGAGGAAAAATTGATGAAAAAGTAATGAAAAAAGAAAAATTCACAGTAAATGAATTACAAGAAAGATTAAGACAAAGCAATATTTTCAATATAGGAGATGTGGAGTATGCAATACTAGAAACTAGTGGACAGGTTACTGTAATACAAAAGCCAGAAAAAAGAAATACAATACCAGAAGACTTTGGGATACTTCCGGAATATGAAGGAATACCATATGATTTAGTAGTAGATGGAAAAATAATGCATGAAAATTTAAAAGCAATAGGAAGAGACTATAATTGGTTAAAAAAACAAGTAGCAAAATTTAATATAAATCCAGAACAGGCATTAATTGTGACCTTTGATGGAAAAGGACAAATATTTTGCCAAGCAAAAGAGGGAAAAAAATGAAAGAAGTAGTAATTGTTATTAGTATTTTAATTATAATATTTACAGGCTCAATAGTTACTCAAAGATACTTAAACAAAACAAGCGATTTACTTGTAGATGAATTAGAAGAAATAAAGAAAAATATCGAAAATAATGATTTTAATGAAAAAGAATTAGCTAAAAAAACAGAAGAAATGTATGAAAAATGGGAAAAAACGAATGCAAAGTGGTCAATAATAATCTTACACGATGAAATAGATTTAATAGAAACATCACTAATAAAAATGAAAGCATTTATAAAAACAGGAGAAATAGAAGAATGCATGGCAGAATTAGACACATCAATATTTTTATTAAATCATATAAAAGAGAAAGAAAAAACAAGTTTGAAAAATATATTTTAATTAAATAAATTGTAATTGTAAGGGCGCATGATTGCGCCCCAAATATTGCTAATTTTATGGAAATTATTGCAATTTAAGTATTAATACTTATACTTTATTAAATTCTATTAATTTTTCTACAATTTGGATTGCATTAGTAGCAGCACCTTTTCTAATATTGTCTGCAACAACCCACATATTAATTCCAAAAGGAACACTTTCATCCCTTCTAATTCTTCCAACATATACTTCATCGTGACCAGTTGCATTTTGAGAAAGAGGATATACATTGTTAGTTGGGTCGTCTTGAATGATAATTCCAGGAAAATTTTTTAATAATTCTTTTAATTCTGTTAAATCAAAATCATTTTCAAATTCTACGTTTATTGATTCACTATGAGAATTTAAAACAGGGACTCTAACAGCAGTTGCTGTAATTTTTAAATCAGGTTTTCCTAAAATTTTTCTAGTTTCATTAATCATTTTTATTTCTTCTTTTGTATATCCATTTTCTTCAAAAACATCTATATGTGGTAAGCAGTTATTTACTATAGGATATGGGAATTTTTGTGGAGCTAGGCCTTTAATTCCATTTTCCAAATCATCAACTCCTTTTTTACCTGCACCTGAAACAGCTTGATATGTAGAATATACAATTCTTTTGATTTTGTATTTTTCATCTAATGGCTTTAAAGCAACTACTGCTTGAATGGTAGAACAATTAGGGTTAG
>CALYZR010000152.1 GCA_945610215.1 uncultured Clostridium sp.
CTGTATCAAAACTTTCGTTTATTTCTTTTTCTTCAGTACTAATTACTTGATTTTCTACTTCAACTATCTTCTTTTCTGTTATTTCATAATCATCTTTTAAAATATTTTCTTTTTCTTCTAACCAGTTTTCTACTTCTTCTTTGTCAGTAGTCATTTCAGATGTATAAGAGTAATCTGTTTCCTCTTCTGTTTTAATACCTTCTGGGGTTGTTTCATCAGCATATACTTCTGCTACACCAAATCCTACTGCTGAAGCTGCCATTGTTCCTGCTACTGATAGAGCTGCAAGCTTCTTTTTCATTTCTTTTAAATCATTTATATTCATTAAAATTTCCTCCTTTTTTTATGAATATTTTTAAATTCGCATATTACTTGCGAAATTTGACTTTATTTTATTATTTTTTCTTTTAATTGTCAAATTACTTTATTGTACCGTTAATGTTTTTGCGTATTTGTTGCGTTTTTTACATACATAAAATTATATGCAATTAATTAAATTAAATTATTTTATTTATAATTTCCTCAAAAACTTTTATACCATCCATCGCAGAAGTAGTAATACCTCCAGCGTATCCTGCTCCTTCTCCGCATGGATATATTCCTTTAACATTTGACATTAGTTTGTCATTTCTAAAGATTCTAATTGGAGAAGATGTTCTAGATTCTACTCCTAGTAAAATAGTATCATCACTGTTAAAACCGGTGATTTTTTTGCCAAAGTTATCTATTCCTTCTTGCAAAGAAGTGTTTATGTATTTTGGAAATAGTTCATTCAAATTACAAAAACTATAATTTCCTTTGACAGAAGAAATACTTTCTTTTTTTAAAGAAGTGTTGTTGTTTTTATAATCTTTAAAATACTGACAAGGAATATTTCCATTTCCTAATAAGTAAGCTTTTTCTTCTAGTTTTTCTTGGAAATTCATACCTGAAAAAATTTCATCTCCAAAATCACTGTTTGAAACAGTTACTACAATAGCACTGTTAGCATACCCACTATCTCTTTTATAATTACTCATTCCATTAATAGCAAGTCTTCCTTTTTCTGAAGAAGCATTTACTACATAACCTCCAGGACACATACAAAAAGAATATACTCCTCTTTTATCTTTGGTATTATAAGTTAATTTATAACTAGCGGAACCTAGATTTATACTTTTGATGTTTCGATACTGGTTGTCATTTATCATTTCCTGTTTGTGAATAATTCTAAGTCCTACTGCAAAAGGTTTATTTGTCATTAAAAGTCCTTTTTCATGTAACATCCTAAAGGTTTTTCTTGCACTATGCCCTATTGCGAGAACTAAATTATCACACTCTATTTTTTCAGTTTCATTTAAAATAACTCCTTTAACAGATTCATTTTCTATTATTAAGTCAGTTAAAGTTGTGTTAAATCTAAATTCTCCACCCATTTCTATTATTTTTTCTCTCATATTTTTAACTACTTTTTTTAATATATCTGTTCCAATATGGGGATTTTTGATATACATTATTTCTTCAGGAGCTCCGCAGGATATAAATATTTCAAACACTTTTTTCATTCTAAAAGATTTGTCTTTTACTAATGTGTTTAATTTTCCATCTGAAAAAGTACCTGCTCCTCCTTCGCCAAATTGTACATTTGAGTTTTCATTTAATATTCCTTTTTTCCAAAATAATTCTACTGTTTTTTCTCTTTCTTCTACCTTTTCTCCTCTTTCAATTATAATCGGATTAAGTCCTGCTTCTGCTAAAAGATAACTACAAAAAAGTCCGGCAGGTCCTGCACCAATAATTATAGGTCTTTTTGTTAGTTTTATATTTTTTGGATAACTAAACGTATATTCTTCTGAAGGTGTAACGGATACAAAAGGAAACTTTTTTTTATTTAAGAATTTTTCTTCGTTTTTTAGCAAGACGTCTACTTCATACACATAGTGAATTTCTTTATTTTTTCTAGCATCTAAAGATTTATGATTTATTTTTATTTTTTGAATCATGTTTTCTTTTATTTTTAGTTTTTTAGCAGTTTCTTTTTTCAAGTTTTGCTCATCAAAGGAAACTGGTAAAAATATATTTTTTACTCTAATCATTTTTTTTCACACTTTCTCCTGCTAGAATACCACTTAGTACTGCAAAGGCAATATTGTAACCTCCACAATCACCATCAATATCTAAAACTTCTCCTGTTAAATAAAGATTAGCAACTATTTTTGATTCAAAAGTTAAAGGATTAATTTCGTAAAGAGATACTCCTCCAGTTGTAATTTGAGCAGATTCAAAATTATTTGTATCTATTATATTCATAGTAAAAGAAAAGAGATTTTCAAAAAGCATATTTATTTCATTATCACTAAGTTTTGAAACAAGTTTATTTCTTTCTATTTTGGTTTTTTCTAAAATTACATTAGTAAGTTTATAATTAAGTAAATTATCTAAAAAATAAGATACTTTTTCTTTTTTGAAGTTATATTCACTAGAAAGAATAAATCTTTGAAAAGATTTTTTATTTTTTATTTTTAATTTATCTAAGAAATTAATACTTATCTTTACCTTTTTATTTTAACTCATACTACGGCTTGCTATACTACTTAAATTGAAAATACATATTCCACTTAGTCCATAATTTGTAAATTGAACTTCTCCTATTTCGCTTTTTATTAATTTAGCATTTACAAATAAACTAACAGTAGCATTACTTCTTACACCGTTTAGTTTTTTCAAGAATG
>CALYZR010000153.1 GCA_945610215.1 uncultured Clostridium sp.
GAGGGGAGCGCTCTATCCACCTGAGCTATAAGTGCATACATGGTTATTATACACTAGTTTAAACGTTTTGACAAGGAATATATATTATATTATAATAAATATCAAATTGTAATTTTTATAATTAAAAGGAGTAATTTTTATGCAACGTATTTTAAGTTATGTTAGAAAAGCAATAGATGATTATAATATGATTGAAGATGGAGATAAAATTGCGGTTGGTTTATCTGGTGGTAAAGATTCCATAACTTTACTTATGGCATTAAAAAATTTGCAAATTTTTTATCCAAAAAAGTTCGAAGTTATTGCAATTAGTATAAATCCAGGCTTTGAATTTTTTAATAGTAATTTTTTAAGAAATACTTGCGAAAAAATTGGAGTTCAATATGTAGAAGAAAAAACTCATATAAAAGAAATTGTTTTCGATATTAGAAATGAAAAAAATCCTTGTTCTTTATGCGCAAATTTAAGAAGAGGAATATTAAATAGTGTAGCTATTAGAGAAGGATGTAATAAAATAGCATTAGGTCATAATGAGGATGATGTTTTGGAAACTTTCTTTTTAAATTTATTATATGGTGGAAACATTAACACTTTTGCTCCGACATCATATATGGATAGATCTAAAATAACTTTAATTAGGCCTCTTATTTATGCTCCAGAAAGGTGTATTAAAACCTTTGTAAAGAAAAACAATATAGAAGTAATGCCTAAATGCTGTCCAATGGATGGAGAATCTAAAAGAGAAGATATGAAAAACCTAATTTGGGATTTTCAAAAGAAAATTCCAAATGTTAAAGCAAATATTTATGGAGCAATTAAAAGGAGTAATATAAAAGGATGGAATAAATAATTCCATCCTTTATAAATTAAATCATTTTACATATTAATTATAAATTTCATTTTTAAAATTAACTTCATTGCTTACTCTTTCTATTTTAAAATTCCTCTCATTCCATTACTTAAATCTTCTACAAGTTCAGTAGCTTCTTCCATATTTTTGCCCTTCACTCCCATGTATAATTTTATTTTAGGTTCTGTTCCTGATGGTCTTACACAACCCCAAAAATCATTTTCTAGTTCAAAATATAATACATTAGATTTTGGTAAGTCTTCTTGGCATATTTCTCCTGTTATACAATTTTTTACTCTTCCATTTGAATAATCTCTTAATTTTAATACTTTGTATTTTCCAATTTCTTTTGGTGGATTATTTCTTATTTCTTCCATCATATTTTTAATTTTTTGAGCTCCCTCTGCGCCTTCTAAAACAATAGAAATTTGCCCTTCTTTATAATATCCATATTTTTTATACATATTTTGCATATTATCCCAAAGAGTTAATCCTTGCTTTTTATAAAGTGCAGCCGATTCTGAAAGAAGCATTAATGCTGCAATTCCATCTTTATCTCTCACCTTGTCGCCTACTAAACAGCCATAACTTTCTTCATATCCCATTATGCATTTATATGAATTGTCTCTTTCGAATTCTCTTATTTTTGCTGCTACATTTTTGAATCCTGTTAACACTTCAAATAATTTAACCCCATTTTCCTCGCAAATTCTATCTGTCATGTTTGAAGATACTATCGTTTTTATTAATGCAACATTTTTATTTAAGAACCCTTTTTCTCTTTCTTGATTTATCAAATAATCTGCAACAGTAAGTCCTATCATATTTCCATTAAATAATATATATTCTCCTGTTTTACTATCCTTTACATGTAACCCTATTCTATCTGCATCTGGGTCATTTGCAACAACTATGTCAGCATCTACTTCTTTTGCAAGGTTTAAAGCTAGTTCAAAAGCTGCAGGGTCTTCTGGATTTGGGTAACTCACAGTTGGAAATCTTCCATCTGGTTCTGCTTGTTCTTTTACTACATATACATTTGTAAATCCTAATTCATTTAATATTCTTAAAGCCAACTTTTTTCCTGTTCCATGCAATGGTGTATATACTATTTTTATATCTTTTCCATACTCTTTATCTATTTCTTTATTTAATGCAATTGATTTTAAATATTCAATATATTTTTTATCAATTTCTTCTCCTATTGTATTATATAAACCTTTTTGGACAGCCTCTTCTTCCGTTATTTCTTTAATTTCTGAATATTTTTCTATTGCATTTACCTCTTCTGTTATTTCTTTATCTACTGGAAAAGAAATTTGAGCTCCATCTTCCCAATAAACTTTATATCCATTATATTTTGGTGGATTATGACTTGCAGTAATTACTATTCCAGAAATACATCCTAGTTCTCTTACTGTAAAAGATAATTCTGGTGTTGGTCTTAAAGATTCAAATCTATATGTCTTTATTCCATTTGCATTTAATATTAATGCTGCTAGCTTACTAAATTCTTGTGACATATTTCTTGAATCATATGCAATAGCAACACCTTTATTTTGTCCATTATTTTTTAGAATATAATTTGCTAATCCCTGAGTTGCTTTTCCTACAGTATATTTATTCATTCTATTTGTTCCTGCTCCTACTATTCCACGTAATCCAGCTGTTCCAAACTCTAAATCTTTATAAAAGCTATCCTTTATTTCTGTTTCATTATCTCTCATTTTTCTTAGTTCTTCTTTTGTTTCTTCATCAATTTCATTGCTATTTAACCATTCTTCATATTTTTTTAAATATTCCATAATTATCTCCCTTTATTTTTTTAAATTATATTTTTTATAT
>CALYZR010000154.1 GCA_945610215.1 uncultured Clostridium sp.
AAGTATGTTACAAAAAAAATACAAGAAGAAGCAAAAAAAGAAAGTCAAAAGATAAAAATTATAGATGCACCTCTTTTAATTGAAACAAAATTAAATGAGATATGTGATATTGTAATTTCCGTTATAGCAAGTGAAGATATAAAAACAAGTAGAATATGTAAAAGAGATAATGTTGACGAAAAAACAGCAAAACAAAGATTAAGTAGTCAACTTGCAGAAGAGGTTTATATTAAAAATTCAAATTATGTTTTAGTAAATAATAATGCAGACTTAGGAAAAGAAGCAAAAGAATTTATAGATTTATTAGATAATAAAGGCTTATTTAATAAAGAAACAGTTATAATAAAAAATGGCAATACAAGATATATGCAATTTAAGAAATTATTAGAATATAAAAATATAAGACACTGCTTTACCCTAAGACCATTAGACATAGGAAGCAATGATACATACGAAAAAATAAAAGATAAAGCTAATAAAGATTATAAAGATATGTGCGATTTGTTGGATTTAGATAGTACAAATATAGTAAGACCATATCAAACACATACAAACAATGTAAAAAAAGTAATAAATGAAGTTGGAATATTTCCACAAGATTTACAAAACATAGATGGACTAATAACAGAAGCAAAGAATAAAATACTTTCTTTATCTTTTGCTGATTGCACACCAATATATTTATATGACAAAGAAAAAAATATAATTGGAAATATACACTCAGGTTGGCAGGGTACAATTAAAAAGATAGCTAAAAGTGCTATAATAAAAATGAAAAAAGAATTTAATTCTAATCCAAAAGACATAATTTGCGTAATAGGTCCAACAATTAGAAAATGTCATTTTGAAGTGCAAGAAGATGTGAAAAATGAATTCTATAATACGTTTAATTATATGAAAGATATAGATAAAATAATAGAATTTAATAAACATACAAATAGCTATTTTATAGACACAGTAGAAATAAATAAGGAATTGCTAAAAGAAGAAGGAATATTAGAAGAGAATATAATAGATAGTAATATTTGTACTTATTGCAATAGTAATATAATACATTCATACAGAAAAGAAGAAAAAGAAGCAGGAAGAAACACAGCAATAATATGCAAAATTTAGGAGGGCAAAAAATGTACCAAACATGGGAAGAATTAGAAGAAGCATGCAAAAACTGTAATAAATGTGATCTTTGTAAAAACAGGCACAATGTAGTAATAGGTACAGGAAATAAAAATGCAAAAATAATGTTTATAGGAGAAGGCCCAGGAGCAGACGAGGATTTGCAAGGAATACCTTTTGTAGGAAAAGCTGGTAAACTAATGGACAAAGCATTTGAAGGAGTAGGAATAAAAAGAGAAGAGGTGTATATAGCAAATATAGTAAAATGCAGACCTCCAAACAATAGAAATCCAGAATACGAAGAGGCGGACGCTTGCAAAGAGTACTTAGAAAGTCAGATAAATTTAGTAAAACCGGAAATAGTTGTGCTATTAGGAAGCATAGCACTAAAAAATATATTAGGAAAAGAATATGGTATAACTTCTAGTAGGGGAAAATGGTTTGAAAAAGATGGAATAAGATATTTACCAACATTTCACCCAGCAGCATTATTAAGAGATGAGACTAAAAAAATTGATTTTTGGAACGATTTGAAAAAAATATCAGCAATATAAAATGAGGGAAAAAGGGGACAGACCCCTTTTTCCCTAAATTAAATTTTTAATATAAATTATTAATCGTATCTCTAGCCTTATTAAATCCAAATAATTTTTTTACCTTTACAAAAAAATTAGAAATAAAAGATAAAGCATTTTTGGTATTATCAACTAAAATTAAACTCTTTTCAGCTGGCTCAAACAAATTAATTTCACCAAATTGTTCTATTTGTTCTTTTTTAGTTTCAAGACTTTCCATTATTTTACGATAAAATTCATTGTAAAAAGTATAATTTTCATTAGAACCCATTATATTTTTAAAGTTATATAATTTATTCTTATATTCCTTCACATCTTCTAAATTTCTAATATTATTAAACTCAGAAGTAAAACAACTCTCAATAATTAAGTTTTGAGTCTTAAAAAATAAAGTTGTTATATTGTTTTTCTTTGAAGTAATTAATTTATTTAATAATTTTATTTCATTTACTTTGCTAGCATATTGAAGCTCATTTGCAAAATAGTTTAAATCATTTTCGCAAGCTAAAAGTAAATCTAAATTTTTAACAATTGCATTATAAGCTCTTTTATTAGATTTTAAAATAAAAGTGTTTTTAAAAACATCATTACTATTTAAAGTGCTATGAAATAGTGGATATGTTCCTGTAAAATATGCCATTTGGTTAACCAAAGCACATTCTAAAGGATAATAATTTGGACTAATTGTGTTTAAAGAAACATTGTAATAAGTTTCTGATGTTGAAGGACACATATTAGCTTCTGAAGCCATTAATTGAACAGCAGCTTCATTAATGCCAAGCCCAGAATTAAAAGTGCAATTATATAATCCCATTTTAACTAAATTATTATTTTCATCTCGTAATTCTTGAATATAATGAATGCATTCATGCATTGCAAGTTTTGCCATTTCATCTAAATTATATTCTTTGTTAAAATAAATAGAAT
>CALYZR010000155.1 GCA_945610215.1 uncultured Clostridium sp.
GATTATAAATTTGCAAAGAAAATCACCCAAAATAATTTAATATTTATTGGTCCATCACTTGATGTGATGGAAAAGATTTATGACAAACAAAAATTAAAGGATATATTAAAACAAATCAATGTTCCTTTAATTGAAAGTTATAAATTAAAAGAGTTTATTAAATCAAAAGATAAAAATATATATCCTATTTTAATTAAACAAGTAAATGGTGGTGGTGGTAGAGGAATAAAGATAGTTTCTTCCCCATCAGAGTTAGAACAAACAATAAAAGAATTAAACAAAACTTTAAAAGAAGAATTTGATATAAACAATTATTATGTAGAAAAATATATTGATGTTTATAGACACATTGAAGTTCAAGTTATAGCAGATAAATATGGCAATATTATTATCTTGCCAGAAAGAGATTGTTCTATTCAAAGAAACTTTCAAAAGTTCATTGAAGAAACACCATCATCTATAAACAATAAGAAATTACTTGATGAAATAAAACAAGAGGCATTAAAAATATTTCAATTTTTAAAATATGATAATGTGGGAACTGCTGAATTTCTTGTTGATAGTAATTTTAATTATTACTTTTTAGAAATAAATGCAAGAATACAGGTTGAACATACCATAACGGAAGTTGTTAGCGATATTGATATAGTTGAGGAACAAATAAATATATCTGATGGAAATAAGAATGAAAAGGAAATATTTATAACTCCTAACTATTATGCGTTAGAGTGTAGAATAAATGCCGAAGATCCAAATAATAATTTTATTTCAAGTAGTGGAAAAATTGATATATTGAATTTGCCTTGTGGTAGAAATATAAGAGTTGATTCATATATTTATCAAGGATATTCATTAAAACCTTTCTATGATTCATTGTTAATGAAAGTAATAACTTATGATAAAATAAGAAATAGAGCAATAAATAAAATGCAATCTTGTTTAGATGAAATAATTATATCCGGAATTAAGACAAATATAGATTTTAATTATGAAATCATAAATGGAAAAGATTTTAAAAAAGGTAATTATAAATTTAAGAAGTATTAGAGGTAGTAAATATGAGCGTATTAGCAGTAAAAAAACAAAGTAATATTATAAGAAACAATAAGATAGAAAATAAAAATATTTGTAAGAAATGTAGTGGAGAACTAGATGAGTTTTTCGTCTGCAAATCTTGTGGTAATAATTCTTATATAACTGCTAAACAAAGAATATTACATATCTCTGATAAAAATACCTTTAAAGAATTAAAACTTGATAAAGTAGATATTTCTAAAAAGTGTAATTATGAAGATAAAATAATAAAAGCACAGGAAAGTACAAATCTTGATGAAGCAATTATTATTGGAACTTGTAATATTGATGGAAGAAAAGTTGTTCTTGGCGTTATGGACTCTAAATTTATGATGGGAACTTTAAGTGTATCTGTTGGAGAAGCCATAACAAAAGCATTTGAATATGCTACTGATGAAAAATTGCCTGTAATATTGTTTTGTGCAAGTGGTGGGGCAAGAATACAAGAAGGGTTATATTCATTAGTACAGATGGCAAAAATAAATGCTGCAATTAAAAAGCATAGTGATAATGGATTACTATATATTTCTTGTTTAACTAATCCAACAATGGGTGGAGTGACTGCTTCATTTGGTCTATTTGGAGATATAAATATTGCAGAAAAAAATTCACAAATCGGTTTTGCAGGTAAATCAATAATTGAAAATCTATATAATGAAAAACTTGATAGCGATTTTCAAACAGAAGAATACAACGAAAAAAATGGAATGATAGATATTATTGCCAATAGAAAAGAAATAAGAAATATATTAGTAGATTTATTGCAAATGATTAATAATGATGAAAAACTTGTAAAAGTAAGTAGAGAAGAAGAACAAATATATGATACAAATAATAATTTATTAGAAATATTAAAAAATGTTAGAGATATAGATAGATTTAAAGGTAAGGATTATTTAATTAGTATATTTGATAAATACATTGAATTAAAAGGAGATAGAATTAGTAGTAATGATTCTTCAATATTATCTGGTATTGGTAATATAGATAATAAGAGTTTTATTTTCAATATTCAAAATAAAGGAAGAACTCTAAAAGAAAATGAAGATACCAATTATGGACTTACAAGACCGGAGGGATACAGAAAAGCACTCCGAATATCAAAACTTGCCGAAAAGTTTAATATTCCAATAATCAACATTATAGATAGTGCAGGAGCAGACCCTAGCATTTATTCAGAAGAAAATGGACAGGCAAAAGCAATAGCAGATTGTTTATATATTTTTTCAGATTTAAAAACAATAATAATATCTATTGTTGTTGGAGAAGGATCTAGTGGTGGAGCTCTTGCTTTGTCAGTTTGTGATTCAATAGGTATGTTAAAACACTCAATATATACAGTTATTTCTCCTGAAGCATATCTAAAAATAATGCACAAAGATGAAAAAGTAAGTAATGAATTGTTAAAAAGTATGCGATTTACAGCACAAGATTTATATGAAGATAAAATTATAGATGAAGTTATTGATGAAAATGAAGATTTAGATTTTAATGTAAAAAACATTAAAGACTTCATATTAGATAAATACTATAATTTAAGAAAA
>CALYZR010000156.1 GCA_945610215.1 uncultured Clostridium sp.
AGATCTGGGAAGTGGAACTGGAATAATAAGTATTTTATTATCTAAAAAAATTAATGCAAAAAAAATAATAGGTGTAGAAATACAAAAAGAAGTATATGAAATGTCTAAAAAATCTATTCTATTAAATGATTTGAAAAATGTAGAATTTATAAATGAAGATATAAAAAAATTAAATAAAATTATAAAAAAAGGATGTTGTGATGCGATTGTTACAAATCCACCATACATGAAAAATAATTCTGGAATAAAAAATGAAAATGAATATAAATTAATATCTAGGCATGAGGTTAAGTGTAATATAGAAGATATAATAAAAACATCAAGTGAATTATTAAAAAGTAATGGAGAATTATATATGGTTCATAGACCAGATAGACTTGTAGGAATAATAGAAACTTTAAGAAAATATAAAATAGAGCCTAAAAAAATTAGATTTGTTTATTCTAGAGAAGGCGAAAATAGTAATCTAGTTTTAATAAAAGGGGTAAAGAATTCAGGAGAGTTTCTAAGGGTGGAAAAGCCTTTGTATATCTATGATAAAGAAAATAAATATACACAAGAAGTGCTGGAAATATATAACAAAAAATAAAGGAGAAAAAAATGAGAGGAAAACTATATTTAGTAGCGACACCAATAGGAAATTTAGATGATATAACATTAAGAGCTATTAATATTTTAAAGGAAGTAGATTTAATTGCTGCAGAAGATACTAGACACACATTAAAATTATTAAATCATTTAAAAATATCAAAGCCATTAACTAGTTATTACAAACAAAATGAAAATATAAAAAAAGAGGTATTAATTAATAAAATTTTAGAAGGACAGAATGTAGCTGTGGTTACAGATGCAGGAACACCACGGAATTTCTGATCCAGGAGAAGTAATAGTAAGAGCTGCTATAGAAAATAATATAGAAATTATTCCAATACCAGGAGCTTGTGCGGCAATAAATGCATTAATTTCTTCTGGAATGAAAACAAATGAATTTATTTTTATTGGATTTTTACCGGTAAATACAAAAGAAAAAAAGGAAAAGTTAGCAGAAATAAAAAAATATACTCAAACAATAATATTATATGAAGCACCACATAAATTATTAAATACTTTAAGAACAATACTAGAAGAAGTCGGAGATAGGAATATATGTTTAGCGAGAGAAATTACAAAAATACATGAAGAATACATAAGAGGAAAAATATCTGAAGTATTAGAAGAAATTAAAGAACCTAAAGGAGAATATGTTTTAATATTAGAAGGGAATGATAAAAATGAAAAAGAAGAAAAAAAAGAGATATTAAAGGGATTATCGTTAGAAGAGCATTTTGAATATTACAAAAAACAAGGATTAGATAAAAAAGAAATTATAAAAAAAATTTCAAAAGATAGAAATATAAATAGAAATGAAATATATCAATATTTTTTAAAAGAATAAGAAGTTCATATAATGAACTTCTTATTCTGCTTTTGCCTTACCAATTTTTTCTGCGCATTTTTCGCAAATCAATTTTCCTTGGTAATCAATTAATTTTTTCGAGCTTCCACAGAAAATACAGTTTGGTTCATATTTTTTTAATATAATTGAAGAACCATCAACATATATTTCCATAGGATCTTTTTCTGTAATACCAAATTTATTTCTAAGCTCAATTGGTATTACAACTCTTCCCAATTCATCCACTCTTCTTATTATTCCTGTTGATTTCATAATTTGCCTTCCCCCCTTAATTTTACATTTTTCGACAAATCGACTTTAATAAATAATATCATAAAAAAAAGTAAACGTCAATAAAAAATCTTCCTTTTTTTGGAAATTTATAAAAAATCCAAAATTTTTTATAAAGAATATTACTTCTTTAATATGAATAAATATAAAAAAAGGAAGTGTAATTATGCTAAATATAATTTGGCCTTTATTCTTAATAGTTTCTTTTATTTATGGAATTTTAAATGGAAGATTAGAAGAAATAAATACAGCAGTTTTTGAAGGGACAAAATCCGCTGTAGAGCTAAGTATTTCTTTACTTGGAACGATGTGTTTATGGAATGGAATAATGATGATTGCTTGTAAAACAAGCATAGTAAAAAAATTAACAAAAATACTTTCTCCGATAATGAAAAAGCTATTTCCTGATATAAAAAAGGAAGATAAAGTTCATGAAGAAATATCAATGAATATAATTGCAAATATAATGGGATTGGGAAATGCAGCAACTCCATTAGGGTTAAAAGCCATGCAATCAATGCAAAGAGAAAACAAAAACAAAAAAACTCTATCAAATTCGATGGCAATGTTGATTGTTTTGAATACAGCATCAATTCAAATCATACCAACAACAGTGATTGCAATAAGAAGTTCCTTAAAGTCAAATAATCCAACAAGGATGATAGTTCCTGTTTGGATTGCGACAATTTGTGCAGCAGTAGCAGCAATTGGCTCGGCTAAAATATTAATGAAAAAATTTTAAGGAGAAAAAATGAAAATAATAAATTATATTTCTAATTTGGCAATACCATTTACTATATTATTAATAGTAACTATTGGACTTATAGAGAAAAAAAGTGTATTCGATATTTTTTTAAAGGGAGCAAAAGAAGGATTAGAAATATTAATA
>CALYZR010000157.1 GCA_945610215.1 uncultured Clostridium sp.
GATTTTAATTATGACTATTGTAAAGGATGCGGAGTTTGCTCTAAGGTTTGTCCTTTTGGCGCAATTGTTATGGAATAAAACGAATGAAATTAGGCATCTTGCTGTGTCAAACATCTTAAAAAATTTTTCGATGTACCCTATGTACTATCTCAAAATTTTTTAATCGTTTTCCTTGCAATATACCTAATTTGCTTCGTTTTAGAGAACACAATAAAAAATGTAGGAGGGGGTCGCTGCTTACAGCGATCCGAAGAAAGATATAATTTTAAGGGAGGAAATAAAATGTCAATTAGAGAACGTTTAAGTGGTAATGAAGCAGCAGCTATTGCAATGAAACAAATAAATCCAGATGTAGTAGCAGCATTCCCAATAACACCATCAACAGAAATACCACAATATTTTTCAACATTTGTAAGTAATGGAGAAGTAAATACAGAATTCGTTGCAGTAGAAAGTGAACATAGTGCAATGGCTGCAACAATAGGAGCAGAAGCAGCAGGAGCAAGAGCAATGACAGCAACTTCTGCAAATGGAATGTCATTAATGTGGGAAATGATATATATTGCTTCTAGTTTAAGACTACCAATAGTAATGAGTTTAGTAAACAGAGCAGTATCAGGACCTTTAAATATACACAATGACCATTCAGATGCAATGGGAGTAAGAGATGCAGGATGGATTATGCTATTTTCAGAAAACAATCAAGAAGCATATGACAACCTAATAATGGCACATAGAATAGCAGAAAATAAAAATGTAAAATTACCTTTAATGGTATGCCAAGATGGATTTATAACATCACACTCAATAGAAAATATAGAATTAATAGAAGATGATAAAGTAAAGGCTTTTGTCGGAGAGTATAAACCAGATGAATATTTGTTAAATAAAGAAAATCCAATAGCTGTTGGACCACTCGATTTACAAGCATATTTATTTGAACATAAAGCACAGCAAGCAGAAGCAATGAAAAATGCAAAAAAAGTAATTTTAGATGTAGCAAAAGATTTTGAAAAAATGACAGGAAGAAAATATTCTTTCTTTGAAGAATATAAATTAGATGATGCAGAAATTGCAATAGTATGTATGAACTCAACAGCAGGAACAACAAAATATGTTGTAGATAGTTTAAGAGAAAAAGGAATAAAAGCAGGTCTTCTAAAAATAAGAGTATTTAGACCATTCCCAGCAGAAGAAATTGCAAAGGCTTTAGAAAATGTAAAAGCAGTTGCAGTATTAGATAAAGCAGACTCATTAAATGCTGCTGGAGGAGCTTTATTCGAAGACGTAACATCTGCAATGTATGTAAATAAAAAACAAGTTCCAATGGTAAACTATGTATATGGAATTGGTGGAAGAGATACAAAAGCAGATGATATTGAAAGTGTATATAATGATTTGGCTGAAATTATGAAAACAGGAGAAATAGATAATCCATATAGATATTTGGGATTAAGAAAATAGGAGGTAAATAATAATGGCATATAATTTAAAAGAAGTAATTGCAGAAAAACCATCAAGATTTACAGCAGGTCACAGAATGTGTGCAGGATGTGGAGCTCCTGTTGTAGGAAGAATGATTTTAAGAGCATTAAAACCAGAAGACCATGCAGTAATTAGTGTAGCAACAGGATGTATGGAAGTTTCAACATTTATATATCCATATACAGCATGGACAGATTCGTTTGTGCATACAGCTTTTGAATGTGCAGCGGCAAATGCAAGTGGAGCAGAAGCTGCATATAAAGCATTAAAAAGAAGTGGAAAAATACCAGAGGATCAGACAACTAAATTTATAGCGTTTGGAGGAGACGGAGGAACATATGATATAGGTTTACAAAGTTTATCTGGAGCTATGGAAAGAGGACACGATATGGTATATGTATGCTATGATAATGGTGCATACATGAATACAGGTATACAACGTTCATCTGCTACACCAAGATTTGCAGATACAACAACATCACCAGCTGGAAAAGCAATTCCAGGAAAAATGCAAAATAGAAAAGATTTAACAAATATAATTGCAAATCATCATATTCCATATGTTGCTCAAACAATTGCATATAATAACTTTAAAGACTTATATGAAAAATCAGAAAAAGCGATCTATACAGAAGGACCAGCATTTTTAAATGTACTTGCACCATGCCCAAGAGGATGGGGATACAATACAGAAGATTTAATGAAGATAAATAAATTGGCAGTAGAAACTTGTTATTGGCCATTATATGAAGTAATAGATGGAAGATATGTAGTAAACTATAAACCAAAAAATAAACTTCCAATAGAAGAATTCTTAAAACCACAAAAAAGGTTTAAACATATGTTTAAACCTGGAAATGAATGGATGATAGAAGAATTCCAAAAAGAAGTAGATAGACGTTGGGAAGAGTTATTACATTTAGAGGAAATAACAAATATAGAAGAAAAATAAAATAATAAGAAAAGAGCTTAAATATTAGGCTCTTTTCTTATTTATATAACAAATTACAATTTATCTGCTTAATTAATTGAAAATAAAATAGTTTTATGGTATTATAATACAGTAAAACAAAACAAATGGAGTGATTTATATGGCTGAAAAATATGATGTAATAGT
>CALYZR010000158.1 GCA_945610215.1 uncultured Clostridium sp.
TGTATTATAGGTTTTATAACTTTTGCTTGGCTCTTCATCGTTGATATAATATATTCTTCCATAGGTTTATCTATTTTTTCTAAATGTTTTCCTCTTAATTTATTGTTAAAGGTAACATTTAAATCTTTTATTTGATTTTGTGTAAGGTCTTCATCATATTTAATAATAGTTTCTTTAACTGCTCCATTCTCTGTAAGTATTACTACCATTAAAAGTCTTTCTCCTAAAAGAACAAATTTAATATCTTTTATAATATTACTGCTAGAATCTGGTCCTATTGCAACAGTTGTATAATGTGTCATTTCTGATATTGTATTTGTTGTTATTTTTGTTAAATCTTCTATTTCATTTACTTTCGTTTGTAAATTTTGCTTTATATATTCAATTTCTTCTAATGTAATATTATCGTCATTTAAAAGTTCATCTACATAAAATCTGTAGCCTTTAACAGAAGGAATTCTACCTGCTGATGTATGTGGTTTTTCTAGATATCCTAGTCTTTCTAGTTCTGACATGTCATTTCTAATTGTTGCACTACTACAATTTAATTCATAGCGTTCTAATATAGCTGCCGAGCTTACTGGTTCTGCTGTATTTATATATTCTTCTATTATTGCTTTTAGTATATCTCTTTGTCTATTACTTAACATGTCTTCTCCTTTCATTAGCACTTATTATTTCCGATTGCTAGTTTATTATACATCATTTTTAGCACTTGTCAATAGGGTTTGCTAAAATTTTGCAAAAAAAATTTAGCATTACTGCTAATCAATTATAGATAAAATTGTAATTTGTGTTCATTCGGGTGAATTCAGGACAGTCCCTAGAATTCCCCCTCACACAAATTACAATTTATATAATTTTACACAAATTCTTCCCATACTAAGTTTGCTAAATCTATTCCCCTATTAGTTAATTTTATGTTATCAATATCAATTTCTATTAGTCCTTGAGTTGCTAGCTTATTTAAACTTTCTCTGTATAAATAGATTGGATTTTCTATAAATTTATTTTTAAAGTCTGAAATTCTAACTCCTTCTATTTTTCTTAATCCTAAAAGCATAAATTCTTTTTGTTTATCTTCTTTTGTTTGTTTTTCGTGTATTATCTTACTATTTTCTGGAGAATCAAAATATTCTTCAAAATCAATTGTATTTGAATACCTTATATTATCTATATATGAATGTGCAGCAAGCCCAAAACCTAAATATTCCTCTTGGTTCCAGCAACTTATATTATGCTTAGACTCGTATCCCTGTTTTGCAAAATTTGATATCTCATAATGAACATATCCAACTTCTTCTAACTTTTTCTTTACTTCCCAATACATTTTTCTTTCTAATTCTTCTGCTGGTAAGTATAGTTCTTTGTTTTTTATCTTTTCTTCTAATTTTGTTCCTTCTTCTACTATTAAAGAATATACGGATATATGTTCTGGTTTTAATTCTATTATTCTATTTAAGTCTTTTTGTACATCAGCTAAAGTTTGAACAGGTAAACCTATCATTAAATCCACATTTATATTTTTAAATCCTACTTTTCTAGCTAAATTATATCCTTCTAAAAAGCTAGAATAGCTATGAATCCTTCCTATTAGTTTTAAAAGCCAACTATTTGTTGATTGTAACCCAAAGCTTATTCTGTTTATTCCTGCATTATAATAGTCTTTTAGTTTTTCTTCTGTTACAGTTCCTGGATTTATTTCTATTGTAATTTCAGCTGTTTCTGACATGTTGAATTGCTTTTTTATATTATTTAGTATTTCTACTATATATTTACTTTCAATAAAAGAAGGTGTTCCACCTCCTATATAAATTGTTTTTATTATATAATTTTCTTTATTTATTTTGCACTTATCTATTTCTATTTTTAATGCTTCTATATATTTTTCTATTAATTTGGTTTTATTTGAAAATGATATAAAGTCACAATAAGAACATTTTCTTTTGCAAAATGGTATGTGTATATATATTCCTAATTCTTTCATTTTTTCTCCTATTCTTCTGCCATTTTTATTATTTTTTCTAATCTATGGCTTACTCCAGATTTTCCTATTGGTTCTTTTAGCATACTACCTAATTCTTGATAACTTGCCTCTGGATTTTGAACTCTTAAGTTTGCTAATTCTTTTAAATTTTCTGGCAAAGTTTCAAATTTCTTTTGTTTTTTTAATTTTTTTATTGCATTAATTTGTTTTATAGAAGCATCTATTATTTTATTTAAATTTGCCGTTTCACAATTCACTAATCTATTTATATTGTTTCTTGTTTCTTTCATAACTCTTATTTCTTCAAATTTTATTACAGATTTATTGGCTCCCATTAATGCTAAAAATGCTGATATTTCTTCTCCATCTTTAAGATATAACATATAATCTGAATTTTTAGTTGTAAGTTTTATATTTATTCCAAAGTCTTGAATTGTTTCTTTTAATTGTTCTGCTTTTTTCTTACTCTTGAACAATATCTCTAAATGATAGTCTTTATTTGGATCATTAATAAAACCTTTTTTTATAAAAGCTTCTCTAATTAGTAATCTACTTAATTGTTCATCCTGTTTTAAACTGCTAT
>CALYZR010000159.1 GCA_945610215.1 uncultured Clostridium sp.
TTCTATTCCTTGACAAAATCCAGTTTCTATAAGCATTTCTATATCAAAATTTGTCCTTTCTTCTATTCTTTGTGCTTCTATTAATTTATTTTGAGATTTAAAATACTCTACTCTTTCCTTTAATTCTTCTTCTATAGTTTTTATTGCATTTTTTAATTTTCCTTCTCCTGCAACATAGTGAGAATTTGGTCCTATTAAAACATGTTTTCTAGTTCCCATTGGCTTTCCTGTTAAAGGATTTATCTCTGCAATTTTTTCTATCTCGTCTCCCCAAAATTCTACTCTTAATGCACTTTCTTCTTGATTGGAAGGATATATTTCCAATATGTCACCTTTTGCCCTAAATGTTCCTCTTTTAAAATCTATTTCATTTCTTGTATATTGCATTTCAATAAGTTTTTTCATAATGTCATTTCTTTCTTTTTGCATACCTGGTCTTAATGAAAGCATTAATTCTTGGTAATCTTCTGGATCTCCTAATCCATATATACATGAAACTGATGCAACTATTATTACATCTTTTCTCTCAAAAAGAGAAAGTGTTGCAGAATGACGCAACTTATCTATTTCGTCATTTACAGAAGAGTCTTTTTCTATATATGTGTCTGATGAAGGAATATAACTTTCTGGTTGATAATAATCATAATAACTTACAAAGTATTCAACTGCATTTTCTGGAAAAAATTCTTTAAATTCACTATAAAGTTGTCCGTGCTAATGTTTTGTTATGAGCTAATACTAATGTTGGTTTTTGCACTTTTTGAATAACATTTGCCATTGTAAATGTTTTTCCTGAACCTGTAACTCCTAAAAGTGTTTGAAATTTTTTTCCTTCTTCTATTCCTTTACTTAAATATTCAATTGCCTCTGGTTGATCTCCAGTAGGTTTATACTCTGAATGTAATTTAAACATATTCCCTCCTAACATATCTTATTTATTATATCATGTAGTACAAATGTTTGCAATATAATAATGCAATATTAAAAGGAGTAAGAAAATTAATTCTAAAACTCCTTTTTCATGTTAAAACATATCTCTAAATTGCTTCCAAATTCCTCTTGTAAAATAACTTGCCATTTTTAGTGCTTCTTTTTCTACTTTATCAAATGCTTCTATATCTGCTTTATAGTCACCTCGTAATCTAGCTTTTACTTCTTCTGTAGTAAGAGCTAGATGTTCATATAACATTTGTTGCAATTCTTGTTTGTTATAATATGGATTTATAGAACTAAGAAACTCTGCAATTTCATCTGCATTCTTATACCATTTTTTATTTAATTCTTGTGCTTTTGCATTATCTTTATTTTTTAATGCAACGATTAAATCTCCACCTATTTTTAAATGTTCTGTTAAAAGATTTTGTATTTTTTGTGCAACATCATTTCCATAGTATCTTCTATATATATTAGCAATATCAGCAGGATTTCTTAATA
Organism: uncultured Clostridium sp.; assembly: GCA_945610215.1. GTDB lineage: Bacteria > Bacillota > Clostridia > TANB77 > CAG-508 > CAG-452. The sequence goes on from CALYZR010000159.1 coordinate 1,435, forward strand.
ATCGTTTTTCTGTTTCTTCTAAATCTTTTAAATTTTCTGATACACTTATTAAAAATAGTCGTGTCCAAAATACATGTTGCTCCCATAATGTATTCATTTCGTCTGATAAATTCATTGCATTTTGCGTAATACACATTTTTTTGTTTACTCTCTCATTTGTATTTGGGCAAATTCTTAATATGTCTCCTATTCGTAAATTATATGGATTAATATTTCTATTCATTAAAAGAATTTCTTCTACTGTTGTATTGTAGTAAACAGCTAACGAATACAAATTATCTCCATAAGTAATTCTATGTTGTATCTCGTTAAAACAATTCATATATATTCGTTCCTTTCTTAAAAAGATATTATATAATATGATTTTTATTGCTTTTGTGTCAAATTCTAATATTTATTTACATTGACAAATTTATATTTTTTATATATTATTATTACAGTTATTTTATGAGGAGGCTACCAATGAAAAAAAATTTAAAATTTTTATCTATTTGTATAATATTAATATTTTTGATTTTATCAATACATAATTTTTGTTTTGCAATTGATATGAATTTACCACTAAATAACACAACAGAAAATATAGAATCAAATATTTCTTCTAATGAAGAAAATACTCAAAGTAGTAATTCAATAGATGACCTTTTGGTACAAAATACTGAAACCAATACAACAGCTGCTCCAGCCAGCAATCCTTCTGTTGTTACTACTACAACATCCAATAATAATGATTTCCTTACAGCAGACAATATTATAGCAATAATTTTAATAGCGATAGGTATTGTTTTGATTTTATTTGGAATTGCAATCTTTGTCCGTTTTAAATAATCTATAAAAATTTAAAGTTCAAGTTTTTTGTAAAAATTTATACAAAAAACTTTTTTTATGTATATTTTTTATTTTTAAATAAATAATATAGATAGATTACAATCAAATTTAGGAGGTAAATCAATGAAAAAGAAAACATTTATAATCTTATCTGTATTATTTGCTATTTTACTTATATCTACTATTTCTTTTGCAAACAATGATATAAAAAATGGTGTCCATTCTGCTACTGACACTGTTATAGATGGTGCATCTAATCTAGCAAATGATGCTAGAAATGGCGTTG
>CALYZR010000160.1 GCA_945610215.1 uncultured Clostridium sp.
TTCGTCTAATTTTATTGTATATTGTTCTGCTTTAATATCTTTTAATCTTTTTTCAATTATTTTTTTGAAAGCTTATAGTTTGAAACATTTAAACTCTCTTCACTGTTTACTTTTGTTTCAACTGTTTTATATCCATTTTCTTCTGTATATTCTATTCCTTCTTGTTCTTCTGTTACTTCATTTCCATCTTTATCATAAATTTTAGTTTCTGAAACTTCATCACTTACTATAAAGTTTGCCACTCTACTGTTCTTAAATTCCATACTTAATAAATAATCTGGAACTACATTTACTACTTTATATTCTTTTAATTTATAAACTCCTTCAAAAGATGCTATTGAAATTATAATTATTGCTAATATAATTGTTATTATTGTTATTATTTTATGTGCTTTCACTTTGTCTTCCTCCTATAAAAATTTTGTACCATTTATAATTAGTTCAAACCAAACCTGCAAATATTTTGCTGCATATTTGCTCATCATAGTTCTATCCATAAATATCTCAAAATAATCTAATACTGGGCAAATATGATTATCTATTGTTAAATCCAATGTTATCTTTTTTTCTTTATTGTTTACAACTAGATCTGCATTTGTTACAGCATAGTTAACTCTATCATGTATATCAAATGTTGCCATATTTTTATTTACGACTCTATCTCTATGCACATCAGACTTGTCCGCAAGTATTAATGCTGCTGATATATCACTAACAGCAGTCCCTGTTTGTTCATCATGGTTTCCTATTGCAGACATTATTTCTGTTCTATCTTTTAAATCCATCCCCATGTCTTTTAATATTTCGTATGCTAATATTGCTCCTGTATGTGCATGATCTACTCTATTTATTCCATTTCCTATATCATGTAAATATCCTGCAATTCTTGCAAGTTCTATTCTATGTTTATCATATTGCAATGTCTCTAAAATTCTTCCTGCTCTATTTGATACAATACTAACATGTCGTACAGAATGTTCTGTATATCCTAAAGCATCTAATTGCTTCTGTGCTCCTATTACTAGTTCTTGAACTTCTGAATTGTTTTTTACGTCTTCTAATGTTATCAAATTAACACCTCCATTAATATCGTATTTTATAACATTTTTATTTTATATTAAAGATATAAAAATATCAACTATTTTTGCATAAAATTGTAATTTGTAAGATAGATTGCAATTTATTTTTTATTTACACCTATTATTCCTCCTAAAGCTCCTGTTAATACACTTGTAATTATCATAATCATAGAATTAGTATTTAATGAAAATTTTCCTGTTATTATGCTTGATAGCAGATATATTAAAGTAATATATATTAGCCCTACAAGCATTCCATTTACTATTCCATTTTTCTTTATATTTGATGTACTTATTGTACTTCCAATTAATATACTTATTCCAGTTATAATAATTATTATTGTTGGCATTGTACTTTCTGCTACACTTGTATAACTAAGTATTATTGAATAAATTAGTAATCCTATTAGAGTAATTATAATTGAAAAGGCACTTCCTTTTAATATTTTTTTTATATTTTCTCCATTCTCTCTTATATTATTTTCTGAGATATTAACCATAAGAACCTCCTGCCGAGTACTAAGTACTCTAACAAATTTATTTTTTATATTATCGCGTCATATTTAATTTTATGTAGTAGATATTTAATTATTACACTCTAAAAGAAAAAACGGGAAATAAGTTTTACCTTATTCCCGTTTTTCTTTTAGAGGACTATCACCTCTTTTGACTCTGAGTCTTCGTAAATCAGATCACCCTGATTATTAATAATTACTAACAGCTGTACTGCTGTTGTATTATTTCCAAAATGCAGGATTCCTCTTGTTACAGACATCTCGAAATCAAATTCGGTGAAGGACAACTCTATGTGGTTGTCTTCGTTCATCATAACATCATTTGCTTCTTCGATCAGAGCATTAAAGGTTTCTCTTTTTAACCAGAAATGAACCCGGTTATTTTCATTTTCAACGCTTTCTATTACTCTTTTCATCGTTTCTGCCATTTTGTATTGCCTCCAAAATTTAATTTACACATTTAGTGCATAATATTATTGTATCACAATTTTATGTTAATTTCAAATTTTGTTTTATATTTAACTTAAATTTGCTATTCTTTCTTCTATTGTTTTTATTATTTCATTAAATTTTGCTTGTTTTGCTTTTTCTTCTTCTACCTTTTGAGCAGGAGCTTTAGCAACAAATCCAGGATTCGAAAGCATTTTATCTGTTTTTTCCTTCTCAGCTAATACTTTTGCTTTTTCTTTTTCTAATCTTTCTATTTCTTCTTTAATGTCAACCAAATCTTCAAATGGTATAAATACTTCTAAACTCTTTGAAACTATATTCACTGCATTCTGAGGAATATTTCCTTTGTTTTCCTGTATTTCTATACTTTCTGCAAATCCTAATTTCTTTAAAAATTCTTCTGATTCTTTTATAATGCTTGCATATTTTTTAGTTACAAATATTAGTTTAGATTTTTTAGATGGATGTACATTCATTTGTGC
>CALYZR010000161.1 GCA_945610215.1 uncultured Clostridium sp.
TTTTCTAATATATCTATCTGGTACTAAATTTAAGTATGATTTTGTAACTTCAAAGAAATAGCCAAACACTTTATTAAATCCTACTTTTAAATTTTTAATACCTGTTTCTTCTTTTTCTTTTGCTTCTAATTGTATTAACCAATTTTTGCCTTGTGTAGTTGCATTTTTTAATTCATCTACTTCTTTATTATATCCAAGTTTTATTATTCCACCTTCTGTTATTGTAATTGGTGGATCTTCTACTATAGATTCTTCTATCAAATCATGAATATCATTTAATTCATCTAGACTTAAATATAAATTTTGTAATAATTCAGATTTACTGCTTGCAAGTATTTTTTTTAGATATGGCAATTGTTTTAATGAGTTTTTTAATGCTATCATATCTCTCGCATTACTATTTCCATATGCTATTTTTCCAACTAATCTTTCTATATCGTAAATTCTTTTTAGTGAATCTATAATGTCTCCCCTAAAAATAACTTCATTTTTTAATTCTTCTACTGCATTTAATCTTTTATTTATTTCTTTACTATCTAAAAGTGGCTCATTTATCCATTTTCTTAAAAGTCTTCCACCCATAGAAGTGTATGTTTTATCTAGTACCCAAAGTAAAGTTCCTTTTTTACCTTGGTTATTCATTTTTTCTGTTAATTCTAAGTTTTTCCTTGATGCATAATTTAAAGACATATATTTTTTGGTTGAATACATTTTTATTATATTTATATGTTCTAATTTTATTTTTTGAGTTTGGCTTAAATAATTTAATAATCCTATAATCGATGGTGTTTGTAATTCGTTTTGCTCAGGTTCTTCTATCTTTTTATCATTGTCATTTACAAAAGAATATGGCTCCAAAAAATCTGGTGAACTTTTTTTAAATAAGTCTTCATCATAACAATTTATGTATGCTTTAAATTTTAATTTAATTTCATCTATTTCATCTTTGCAATTAAATAGCATCTTATTTACTATTATTTCTGCTGGATTGTATTTCGATACTTCATCTAAAAGCATTGCAAAATTATTTGTTTCTTCTATTTTTGTAGATAAAAATGTTCCTGTTGTAACATCGCAAACCGCTATTCCAAAATATATTCCTTTTTTATATATTGACATTATATAGTTGTTTCTCTTTTCATCTAGCATATTTGATTCTATTACAGTTCCTGGTGTTACTACTCTTATTACGTCTCTTTTAACAATACCTTTTGCTGTTTTAGGGTCTTCTAATTGTTCACATATTGCAACTTTGTATCCTTTTTCTATTAATCTGGCAATATAGCTTTCTGCTGCATGGAAAGGAACACCACACATTGGTGCACGTTCCTCTTGTCCACAGTCTTTACCAGTTAAAGTTAGTTCTAGTTCTCTTGATGCTGTTTTTGCATCATCAAAAAACATTTCGTAGAAATCTCCTAATCTATAAAATATAATACAATCATTATACTGTTCTTTTATACTTAAATAATGTTTCATCATGGGTGAAAACTCTGCCATTTTATATTTCTCCTTTTAAATACCATTTATGCTCTGATACTATTTTTATATTTATTATTTTTCCTATTAAATTTTCATTTCCTCCAAATATAACTACTTTGTTTGTATCTGTTCTTCCTGTAAGCATATCTTGGTTGTTTTTGCTATATCCTTCTACTAATATTTTTTGTGTTGTTCCTATATATTTTTTGTTGTTTTCTTCAATTCTTTCTTCAAATACTTGTTTTAATTTATCAAATCTTTTATGTTTTATTTCTTCTGGAATTTGATTTTCCATTTTATCTGCTCGTGTTCCCACTCTTCTAGAATATATGAACATAAAAATCTGTTCAAAGTTAACTTGTTTTACAACATCTATAGTATCCTCAAAATCTTCTTCTGTTTCGCCTGGAAAGCCAACTATTATATCTGTTGAAAATACAGCATTTGGAATTTTATTTCTTATTCTTTTTATTAAATCTAAATATTGTTCTTTTGTATATTTTCTATTCATTTCTTTTAATACTTTTGTGCTTCCTGATTGAAGTGGCACATGTATTAATCTAGATATTTTATTGCTTTTGCTTATCACATCTATTACATCATCTGTAAAATCTTTTGGATGTGGTGAAACAAATCTTATTACTTCTATTTGGTCTATTTTATCTACATCTTCTAATAAGTTTGCAAAGTTATAGTTTTCTCCACCTTTATATGAATTTACATTTTGACCAAGCAATGTTATTTCTCTATATCCTTCTTTTGCAAGTTCTTTTATTTCATTTAAAATGTCTTCCGGTTTTCTGCTTCTTTCTCTTCCTCTTACATAAGGAACTATGCAATAACTACAAAAATTATTGCATCCATACATTATTATAACAGATGCTTGTCTATTACTACTTCTTTTTACTGGTAATCCTTCAAAAATTTCTCCATCTATATCTATTATATCTTTTACTTTTTTATTTTTAGTTATAGTAACATATAAGTCTTCTGGGAATTTATGAAGTGTATGTGTTCCAAATACTATGTCTACAAATGG